>JAAXGF010000281.1 GCA_012267605.1 Alphaproteobacteria bacterium
GATCAGACCTGGGCAGTTACAGATACCGCATAAAATTGACAAACCCATATGACCAAATTTGGGCGAGTGGGCTCAATGTCCACGTCCGTGTCATTAATATGCATTTACAAGAATATGTCGTGATCGACTGCGTATTCGTTCAGTCGATCGCGTAGGCTGTGGTCTGGCAACTCGTACAACGTTGATAAATATTCGCTTAGCGGACCTACCGAGAGACTACGTACCATTGTTTTTACCGGTCCAATGGAGGCCGCGGTCATCGAAAGGTTCCGAACTCCCGCCCCGATCAACGCCATCGCATCGGTTGTCGCACCCGCCGCAGCGCCGCAAACACTTAGCTCGACACCGTGTTCCTCGCAACGCCCCACCAGACTGTTGATGAATGATAGAAACGCGGGCGAGAGCACGTCGTACCGATTTACGAGCTTTGGATTTCCTCGGTCGCTTGCAAACATGAACTGCATCAAATCGTTGCTGCCAACAGCAAGGAAATCCACCCGCGACAACAGTGCTGGAAGTTGCCAGGCGAGTGCCGGCACCTCAAACATACTGCCAATTTTGATATCTTCCGGCAGGACAAAGCGCTTCGCGCGGGCGTGCGTGACTTCGAGGTCCAAGAGGGCGCGGGCGGCATCCAACTCGGCGACATCGGCCACCATCGGAAATAACAGGTAGAGCGTTTTTCCCGCAGCAGCCCGCAGCATCGCGCGCAATTGTTGTCGAAGCACCACAGGGCGATCGAGGAGAATTCGCAAGGACCGCCAGCCGATGGCGGGATTGTCCTCACGCGAAATCTTGAGCGGCCCGACCTTTTTGTCGGATCCCACGTCAAGCACACGAAAGTTCACCGGGAGATCTCGTGCTTTATCTAGAACTCCACGATAGAGAGCGGTCTGAATATCGACGCTCGGCATCTCTGAATAGCGCATAAACGCGAATTCGGTGCGGTAGAGTCCGATCCCATCGGCGCCAACCGATTCGATGTCCTCGTGTTCATTCGGCAGACCAGCATTCATCAGCAACTTGATATTGATCCCGTCGCGGCTAACCGAAGGTTTGCCACGGACTTCACTGACAATCTGCTGCCGCTGCGCCTCCATCTCTAGCCGTTCGTCGAAGGCTTGCACGACGTCCTCGCCAGGTTCGACGTAAACCACGCCATTATTGCCGTCGACGATGACCATGTCCCCCGGATCCACCGAGGTCAAAATCCCCTTGGCTTGGCCGACAAACGGTAGATCGAGACTGTTGGCGATGATCGCGAGGTGGGATGTGGGCGATCCCTCCTCGGTGACGATGCCACGCAAACGACCGCGCGGGTAATGAAACATATCAGTCAGCCCGAGGGAACGGGCAATAACGACGATATCCTCCGGGGTTTCTTCGTCCGAGCCCAACACGGCCCGACCAGAGAGGAAGTTGAGTAAACGGTTTCCCAGATCAATGACGTCGAGAAAACGTTCGCGCAAGTAGGCGTCCGTCACCTGCGCCATGCGTGCACGGATTTCCTCCTGTTCACGCTGGACAGCAGCCTCCGCCGTCAACCCTGTATCGATCGCTTCCTCGATCCGCGACAGCCAGCCGCGGTCGTGCGCGAACATGCGATAGGCCTCGAGAATATCCAAGTGCTCGTCGCCTGGAACAAAGTCGGAATCGGCGATGATTTCGTCGAGGGACTGATGCAAGCTTCCCAAAGCCACCCGCAATCGCTCCCTTTCTTCATCAGGGTTGTCGGCGACGAACTTGCGAATCACCACCGGAGCCTCGTGGATCACTGCAGCGCCGATGGCCAAGCCGGACCCAATGGACACACCCTCGATATGTGGGGCCAGGGTCGCGTTCCCGCCAAGATCGTGCAATTCAACGTGAGGGATAAGATCGCCGGAACCGACTAGTTCAGCCAATACCATGGCAATCGTCTGTAAGGTCTCAACCTCTTCCTCATGGTAGTTCTTGAGCGCCCGGTTCCGCACACTCACCACCCCGATGACATGGCCGGCGCGAAGTATCGGAACGCCCAGGAACGAGCGGAAATCCTCCTCTCCCGTCTCGCGCACGTAGGTAAATTCCGGATGCTTTTGCGCGTCGGACAGAATTAGCGGCCGGGCATGTGCTGCAATATGGCCGACCAGTCCATGACCGACTTCAAGCCGGGTCTTGTGTTTGGCTTCGTCTCTCAATCCCTCTGTGGCAAATAACTCGAGAACGCGGCCGGCACGCATAAGGTAAATTGTACACACTTCGGCAACGAGGTTCGCCGCAATCATCTTGGCGATTTGGTCGAGCCGCGCCTGCACGTCTCCCGGTGCGGCCATAACCGCGCGAAGCCGGCTCAACAGCCGCCTTGGGCCGCTGGGCCGCACTCTGTCGGTGGTCACGGCCGGTTCCCGTCAATCCCGCTGCGGGTAAGGCTGGCAAGCGCCTGTTCAATCAACTCCTCTAAAATCTCCGCCATGGACTGTTCTTTGCGAACCATGCCGACGCTCTGTCCTGCCATTACCGAGCCGTTTTCCACATCACCGTCGACTGCAGCGCGGCGCAACGCGCCAGCCCAAAAGCGCTCGATTCGAAGCTGTGCGTCCTTCTGACTTAATTCGCCGCGGCGGAAACAGGCGATGACCTCGGTTTGGGTGTCTCTGAATTGCTTGGTTGCTTGATTTACCAAGGCGCGAACGGGAATCACCTGGAATTGGGGATCCACCTGAATCGAGAGCTGCGCGTCCCGCGCGTTGGCCCTTAAAAAAGCTTGCTTGAATTTGGGGTGGGCGACCGATTCATTGGCGCAGACAAATCGGGTACCCAGTTGGCAGCCCGACGCACCCATTTGCAAATAGGTTGCTATGGCCTCGCCACGACCAATTCCGCCGGCCACGAACACGGGTACGTCGCGCATATTCGGCAAAATCTCTTGGGCCAAGACAGCTGTCGAAACCGGACCTATGTGCCCCCCCGCCTCCATCCCTTCGATGATGATCGCGTCCGCGCCGGCGCGCACCAACTTGCGTGCCACACCTAAAGTCGGCGCAAAACACAGGACCTTCGCTCCAAAGGACTTTATGCGCGCTATCGATGGGCTTCCGGGAAGGCCACCCGCTAGCACGACATGGCCGACGCTGTTTTCTCCACAAACGTCGATGAGCGCTTCGAGCTCGGGGTGCATGGTGATAAGATTCACGCCAAACGACCGGTCGGTCAGTGCTTGGGTAGCGACAATTTCGCGGGCCAGCTCATCCGGTACCATGGGCCCTGACGCAATAACTCCAAAGCCACCGCCGTTCGATATGGCCGCAACTAGATTGCGTTCTGAGACCCACGTCATGGCGCCACCCAAGATTGCCACCTCGGAACCGAGGAGCTCCCGGCCCCTCTTCCAGAGCTGATCAAGGCGGCTTCGTGCGCCGCGCGGATCCCTTGAATTAAGCCGAGTCAAGACCGTAGGCAGTGTGGAGGGCGCGAAGCGCCAGTTCGCAATATTCCTCGGCGATCAAAACGCTGATCTTGATCTCCGACGTGGCTATTACCTTGATATTGATCGATTTGTCCGCCAAGGTCTGAAACATGCGATTCGCTACGCCGGCGTGGCTACGCATGCCAACACCGATGACCGAAATCTTGACGACGTTTGAATCAGGTACCACGTCTCGGAAATGTAGAGCGTCACGCAGTGTTCGCAAAACGCCGACAGCCCGATCGACGTCGGCTTTGCCAACGGTAAAGGTCAGATCGGTATTGGCACCATCCTCAGAGACGTTTTGCACGATCATATCGACGTTGACGTTCGCCTCGGCCAGAGGCCCAAATACCGCAGCAGCGATACCGGGCTTGTCTAGGACCGAAACCAGCGTGATCTGCGCTTCGTCACGGCTATAGGCGATACCACTTACAACGTGCTGTTCCACGAAGTCGTCCTCGTCGATCAAGAGCGTGCCCGGCGGGCCACGAAAGCTCGACAACACATGGACCGGGACATGGTATTTCATGGCCAATTCGACGGCGCGGGTTTGTAAAACCTTGGCGCCCAACGATGCCATCTCGAGCATTTCTTCGTATGTGATCTTATCAAGCTTGCGGGCCTTCGCAACGATTCGGGGATCGGCGGTGTAGACACCATCGACGTCGGTGAAAATTTCGCAGCGATCAGCGTCCAAGGCTGTGGCCAAAGCTACCGCAGTGGTATCCGAACCGCCACGACCCAATGTCGTGACCCGCCCGGTTGGTCCGAGACCTTGAAATCCGGCCACTACGGCGACCTGTCCCTGGGCCATGGATTCGGCCAAAATATCGGTTTCGATCGACTGAATTCTCGCCTTGCCGTGAACACCGTCTGTGCGCACCGGCACCTGCCACGCCAACCAAGAACGCGCCGGCACACCTGCCTGCTGCAAGGCAAGGGCGAACAATCCGCTGCATATTTGCTCGCCGCAGCTCACCACGGAATCATATTCGCTTGAATCCCATTCGTCCGCCGCCTGGCCCACGGTCGCTACGAGATCGTCGGTGACCCCGGCCATCGCCGAAACCACGACCGCGACTTCGTGACCGGCATCCACAGCGTTCTTGACGTGGCTCACTACGCGCTTAATGCGCCCGATGTCACCGACCGAGGTGCCGCCAAACTTTTGCACGATTCGCGATTTTTGCGCGATTCGCGCCATCATCACTCTCCGAGATTAGATTGTGCAGCAGGATGAAGGGCGCGGCGCGCCCGCGCAACCTTGGATTTTGCGTACCGCAATTTGCCCGCCCAGCTATTGTTTGCCGCAAAGCTTACCATTCGGATATCGATGGCGGGCGGGAGGTTGACCTGAAACTGGGTTCGGCCGACCATGGTCAAGCCATGAACGAAATCCCAAGCACCTCCTCCAGCGGCGGTACACCGCAAAGTATCGACAAAGCCGAAATCGCTCGATTTGCTGCGCTTGCGGAAGATTGGTGGAATCCAGACGGCTCAATGGGGCCGTTGCACCGCATAAATCCCACGCGTATCGCCTTCATCCGCGATCAGACCTGCGCCCATTTGGGTCGCAATGTGGCATCCGAGCGACCCTTGGACGGCGTTTCACTGGTTGATGTTGGTTGTGGCGCCGGACTGCTGTCCGAGCCTATGGCCAGGCTCGGCGCGGCCGTCGTCGGTATCGACGCCGCGACCGAAAACATCGCCGCCGCCCGACGCCATGGGGAAGGATTAAATATCGACTATCGGCACGGGACAGCTGAAGACCTAGCAGCCAGCCACGAGCGATTCGATTTGGTCCTGGCGATGGAAATTGTTGAACATGTCGCCAACCGCGCCGCATTCCTCGCCTCGGTGTCCGCGCTGGTCGCGCCGGGCGGTCTGATATTTCTGGCCACGCTCAATCGGACGGCAAAGTCTTTTGCCCTAGCCATTGTCGGCGCAGAATACTTGCTGGGATGGCTACCGCGCGGAACGCACCGATGGGATAAGTTCTCTCGGCCTGCTGAGATAGCCCGAGAATTGCGTCGCGGAGGTCTGCAGATACGACAGATCACAGGCGTTAGTTATGACCTGTTGCGCGATACGTGGTCACTTACTCCCGATCCATCGGTCAACTATATGTTGGTTGCCTTCAGGCCCTGACCGAAGGTCGAAGAGCTGGCGAATCTGATAGAAGTTCAGCTGCGAAGTAGGTTCGCAAACGTCGGGCATTTTTACAATTTTGCTTCGGTATGAGAGCTTCTGGCTTTTACGCGGCAAATGGGTGGGCTATCCCCTCATTCCCATAGCCGATCGAAGGGAGGGTCGGGGTTTTAAAACAGCCCTGAAGGCCGCCAAGCACTGAATTCAAGTCGGAATATGGCTCGATCGGTCGAGTTGTCGTGGACCGTCGGCTCAATGATGGATGAGACAATCTCGTGCATTTGCGCCAAAGCCATCGCAGACATGTTCCAAAATTTTTTGCCGGTCTTGCAGACGATCCAATCCTTCCTAAATATTCGGTGATTTTGGCTTCTCGATCCGAGAATGATTGGTTTTGACTGGAACGCGTTAATGCCTTGATTCAATGTTTCTGCGACGACGCTGCGAATGGGCGTGAGAAGAATTAGAGCAGGCTGCAGGGTTATAGGTCTACTAGCCGTCCTTGTCGTAATTCCGAGCCTCCATGGCGAGGCCGAGACACGGAAATTCGGCGGCCAGGACGGAAAGCCAATGGCCCACGGCGAACACTCCCTCAGTGAGGTCAGAATTTTTGGCGACCTGGGTAAATCTTTTCGATTGCCAGGTACCCGAGAAAAAAAGCTGTGGTGGGATCGTATGGCTCGAGGTGAAGTCGGCAGGGACCGATTTCTCATACTTTGCGCGCTAAAGGACGGAAACTGGACACTTCTAAAA
>JAAXGF010000082.1 GCA_012267605.1 Alphaproteobacteria bacterium
GCAAAGCGTCCGGTGCTTTGCCAGCCAGATCAAGGGGGTAGGTCGGCACTACACGCCGTTCTGGAGAAGCAAAGCCCGGAAATCCGCCACTTTCCGGGCCGGAAAATCGTCACATTAGCCGAAACGCGTGCCGAGTTGCGGAAGTCGGGCTAATCGCCACGTTGCGTCGGCTATTCTGCGCAAAGCCGGGTACCAGGTCGAAACTGTCGGCGATGGGCAAGAAGCCATCAGTGCGATAATGGCCACCTCCTATGACGCGGTTCTCATGGATGTCGCGATGCCCAATATCGATGGTTTCGAGGCGACCCGGATGATCCGCTCCCTAGCCGATGAACGCGCTCGTCTACCCGTCATAGCCATGACCACCCACGCCGTCGAAGGTTACCGTGAAAATTGCCTAGATGCCGGGATGAATGATTACGTGACAAAGCCTATTGATCCCGAACGGCTGTTGGCGGTTTTGGAACGGTGGGTGGGGGCTAATGGCGCAGCTCGCGGCCCTGCGAAGTCATCTCCTGACGGGGTCCTTAACCGCGAGATTCTCAAAGAGCTACGGGAAGCGGTTGGCGTTGATGCACTTGGAGGATTGATCGATACGTTTGTCGAAGAGTTACGCTCCCGTGTCGCCGCGATCAAGGCTGCCGTGACTGACGGGGACGCCAAAGCCTTGCAGCGCCAAGCCCATGCCCTTAAGGGTAGCGCCGGAAATTTTGGTGCTTCGCAACTCCGTGACGCGGCCGGTGCGGTCGAGACGGCGTGCGAAATAGGTGACGTCGATCGCGCCAGCGACTTGAGCCGGTCAATTCCGCAGTTTGCTAACGTGGCAGTACTTGCCTTGCAAGAATTTCGCCAAAGCGATTCGCCCACGCCAAAGGCGAATGGCGCCGACCGCGAATAATCAGCCGCGCCCATATTCGAAAACGTGTGCAACAGTTGAGGTAGTGGGACGACCGACCGATCATCCGCTTGCGTCCGGTCAAGTTCACGGGCACATTCCGTCAACATGAAAACTGTTCCGGTTCCCAATTCGCGGCGGCACGTGCTATTGGGCCTGTTGGTGTCGACGACCCTGGCTGGCCCGATTTCGTCTGTGACGTGGGCAATCCGCTGCGCGGGTGCCGCCGAGGATGGGCCGGGCGGACGTTTGCTGAAATTAGTCAACGAAGTGCGCGCGTACGAGGGCCTTGAGACCTTGCGATCGAATAGCCAGTTGGCGGCGGCCGCCCAGAGCCATTCCGAGGACATGGCAGCAGGGGATTTTTTCGACCACACCGGCCCGAACGGGATTGATATCGACGCTCGTCTCGCGCGGGCCGGATATGCTTATAAGGTTGTGGCCGAGAATATAGCTGCTGGATCGGCTGCGCCCGAAAGAACCATACAAGACTGGATGAAAAGCGGTCCTCACCGAAAAAATATTCTTTTACCGGAAGCGCGCGATGCTGGCGTTGGATACGTTCACCGTTCACCCGACGATGGGGAGTTACGCTACGTGCATTACTGGACTCTCGTTGTGGCTGCCCGCCGGACGCAGTGAGCAAATTGCGTATTACTAGATGAAGTCTATTCCCTTTGGGTCGTGGCCGTCGCCTGTAGGTGCGGAATCGATCGCTTCCGGCGGAATTCGCATCGACCAAATTGCACTCGACGGGGATGATGTTTTGTGGACCGAACAGCGTCCGTCGGAACTGGGCCGTGTTGCAATTGTCCGGCGCTCGGCCGATGGCAAACACCATGAATGTTTGCCGCCTCCCCTAAGCGCGCGCAGCAAGGTGCACGAGTACGGTGGCGGTGCGTTCACCGTACATAAAGGGCTAATTTGGTTTTGTAACCATTCCGACCAACGCATCTATCAGGCCGGGGATGGCCGGTCTATTCAACCGCTGTCCCCCGATGGACCATTGCGCTTCGCCGATTTGGTGGTAGACGATCGGCGCAATCGGTTGATCGCCGTCGCCGAGGATCACGGCGTACCCGGCGAACCCGAGAATACACTCCACGCGATTCGCTTCGACGGCACGCTTACCCGGCTCGCCGAGGGGCACGATTTCTTCGCAGCGCCTCGAATCAGCCCGGACGGTCGGCAAATGGCTTGGCTGACGTGGGATCACCCTAACATGCCGTGGGACCAAACTACCCTTTGGGTGGCCGCATTCACGTCTTCGGGGACATTAGGCGACGTCCGTGCCGTTGCCGATGGCGCGGCGATCTGCCAACCACAATGGTCTCCCGAAGGGGTACTTTATTTTGTTTCCGATCGCTCCGATTGGTGGAACCTCTACCGGTTCCACGACAATGAGGTCGAGCCACTCTGCCCGATGGAGGCAGAGTTTGGTTTGCCAATGTGGACATTCGGCCAATCCAGCTATGGATTTTGCGGTCCCAGCCAAATCGTTGCGGCCTATGCGCTTGACGGTCGCTGGCGACTCGCCTTGCTCGATCTCGACAAGAGTGGAATAAACGATCTCGCCGCAGACTATTGCGCATTCGGCAGTTTGCGCGCGGCGAACGGGCGCGTCGTTTTCGTCGCCGGTAGCAGCCGTCGGTCCCGATCCGTGATCGAGCTGAGTCTCGAAACCGGTCGTAGCCAAGTACTCAAGAGCGCCAACCCCCTCTTGCTCGATGACGGTTATATTTCGTGTGCCCAACCCGTCGCATTTGCCACGGCAAATGGGGTGACCGGACACGCATTTTATTATCCGCCGGTCAACCAAGACGTTTATCCCCAGAGTGGAGAACACCCGCCGCTCTTGGTGATGAGTCCCGGCGGACCCACTGGCGCGACCGATGAGTGCTTTGCTCTTACGATTCAATTTTGGACAACGCGGGGCTTTGCCGTGCTCGACGTAAACTACAGAGGCAGTACCGGGTACGGCAGTGCCTACCGGCGGTCGCTAAATGGTGGTTGGGGTGTGTTTGACGTGGATGACTGTTGCAATGGCGCCATATGGCTGGTCGAGCAAGGCTTGGCCGACGGAGAACGCTTGGCTATACGCGGCGGCAGCGCCGGTGGCTACACAACCTTATGTGCCTTGGCCTTTCACGACGTATTTCGTGCCGGCGCCTCTTACTACGGTATTGGTGATCTCTCGGCGCTCGTCGCCGAAACTCACAAGTTCGAATCCCGGTACGACCAATCACTCGTTGGCCCATTCGGTGCCGACCAAAAAGTGTTTCGCGATCGTTCGCCCATTCATCATTTAGACAAACTAAACTGCCCCGTAATTTTGTTTCAGGGGACCGAAGATAAGGTGGTACCTCCAAGCCAAGCGGAATCAATGGTTGCTGCCCTGAGGGCCAATCAATTACCCGTGGCTTATCTTGCCTTTGAGGGCGAAGGTCACGGATTCCGCCAGTCTGCCAACATCCGCCGAGCCCTCGAAGCTGAGCTATACTTTTACGGGCGGGTGTTCGGCTTCACGCCGGCCGACGCGATCGAACCGATCCCTATCGAAAATCTGGATTGAATACGTCTCACCGAGTGACGGGTGAAGAAAATGCCGCTGGCAATGTGGTGGCGAGCGGGTACGAATTTCAACAGAGGGTTGGGTTTTTTAGGGAGGAATTGTGATGTGGGTTTTGCTGGTGGCAGCCATTGTGGTTGCACAGGACACGAGAGCGCCGTCGGATGTCGCGGGTGGCTTGGCCGCGATCGAATTGTGCCAGCGTGAAATCCGCCGAAATCTAGTGTCGCCCGAAAGCATTCAGGTAGGCGAGAGTTCCGTATCGATCGAAGGTAACGTCAAGTTCGTGTCATTTAGCTTTTCCGCGCTTAACCTCCACGGGGACGAGATTGAAGCCCGGGCGGTGTGCCACGTCACCGAACAGATGTACGTCAAGGGAATTATGGCGCCATGGTTCCTGCGCGTCGAAATCAACGGACATGAAGTGCGAAATGTGAGGGCCCCCAACGAAGCCACCCACTACCTCGTCAAATAGCTGTCGGGGCGGGGTTCCTCGACATGCGACTAGGCCACGAAGCTCGAGCGAGGGTACCCTTGGACGTATAGCAAGGCGGTTAGGTCCGCGTGTTCGATCCGGGCACGAGCGCAATCGGCGACGATCGGCTTGGCGCGGTAGGCCACACCCATGCCTGCGTTGCGGATCATATCCAGGTCATTGGCCCCGTCCCCAACAGCGATCGTGTTTGTTAGGGGTACGTTATGATCCACGGCCAAGCGGTGTAAGGACGCGCGTTTTTCGTCGCGTCCCAGAATCGGTGGGACGAGCTGGCCAGTCAACCGGCCATTGACGATTTCAAGAACATTGCCCCGGTTCCAGTCGAATCCGGCGCGCTGGCCAACCCGCTCCGTGAAATATCGAAACCCGCCGGAGATCAAGGCGGTATATGCGCCGTGGCGACTCATAGTTCGAACCAAGGTGCGCGCCCCTGGCGATAATTCGACCTTCCTTTCGAACACGTCGGCTAGGGTTTCGACACAGGTATCGGCAAGCAACGCCACCCGTTCCTTCAACGCGGATTCGAATTCGATGTCACCCGCCATGGCCCGGGCGGTAATGGCGGCCACTTGCTCGCCGCATCCCACGACGGCAGCAAGTTCGTCGACACACTCCACTGTGATAATCGTGGAATCCATATCCGCGACCAACAGCTGTTTGCGACGTTCGGCACGCGGTTGGGCAACGACATCCACAAGCGATTCGCCGAGATCTTTCCGGATAGCCTTTTGGAGCGCATACGGAGCACCGCCATCGAAGGGAATGTCGCAAGCGATGTCCGGAGCCAGCCATTCCACCGGTCCGGTTTCTACGCCGTGCCGGGCGAGGACGTTCCGCGCGGTACCTATCGTGGTATCGTCCAAGCCGTTTGCGCCGGAGACTAGGGTTGCCACGTTGTCCATGGCGGCAGCGTATGGCGGTCACGGTGTCACCGCAACAGGTGGCTTGTAACCTACGTCATCACGCGAACGAGTATTGGTGTTTTGGTGTTGCATGAGCACACGCGTGATCCTCTTGGGTGGCCCCACGGCTTCTGGAAAGTCGCGCTTGGCGCGCGCCCTGGCACGGCAATTGGACGGCGTCGTTGTCAACGCCGACAGCATGCAAGTTTATCGTGAGCTACGAATCTTGACAGCTCGCCCATCTGCGATTGAGGAGGCCGAAGTTCCCCATCGGCTTTATGGTGTTTTGCCGGCGGCAGAAGTTTGCTCAGCGGCGCGCTGGCGGTCACTTGCTCTGGGGGAACTCGATAGCGCTCGGAAGAGTGGCAAGGCTGCCATTCTGGTGGGCGGCAGTGGTCTTTACTTTCGTGCGCTGATCCGTGGCCTAGCGCCGGTCCCTCCTGTGCCTGATGCGGTTCGACGTCTGGCGCGGTCACGCCACGCGGAGCTGGGCAACGAGGCGTTCTTCGCCGAGCTCGCCGAACGCGATTCAGAAATGGCGAGCAGATTGACCGTCGGCGACCGTCAACGGGTGATCAGGGCCTGGGAAGTATTCGAGTCCACGGGTGTCTCCCTTGCCGAATGGCAGCGCCGTTCATCGGTTCCGTTCGACGGCCGTCACTTGGCTCTGGTATTGGCGCCGGAGCGGGAATCCCTTTACGAAGCGTGTAACCGGCGATTTCGGGAGATGGTCGCGGCAGGTGCTGTACGGGAGGTCTCGGCGCTCTTATCCCTGTGTCTCGATTCGGATTTACCCGCGATGAAGGCCCTCGGCGTACGGCCATTGACAAGGCACCTCAAGGGTGAAATCAATCTTGAATCGGCGATCTTGCACGGGATGCGGGAAACCCGACATTACGCCAAGCGTCAGCTTACTTGGTTCCACCACCAGATGCCCGAGGCGACGGTTATCGATGTTCCATATTCAAAGTCAATGGAGTCGAGGATCATGGACATGGCGCAGCAGTTTCTGTTGACCGGAGAGGAGCGAAAGTCTAGCTTTCAACACTTGTAAAATGTTTTGTTATAGTGTGCGGGGATTGGCCTATCCCATTTTACTGGTGAGCCCCAGGTTAACATTGTTTGTTGGGGCGGATTTGACGATACCCTAAACATTGTTACCTTCAGCAAATGGGGCATAGTCAATTGACGCCGTATTCGGCTTTGGTCGCGAACAATTCGAGGCGGGACGCGTGAACGACAGTAATATCACCGGCGCGGAGATGGTAGTCAGAGCGCTCATCGACCAGGGTGTCGAGGTCATCTTCGGCTATCCGGGGGGCGCGGTGTTGCCGATTTATGACGCGCTGTTTCAACAAAAAAGGCTGCGCCATATCTTAGTACGGCACGAACAGGCGGCCGTGCACGCAGCCGAAGGTTACGCTCGTTCTACCGGAA
>JAAXGF010000045.1 GCA_012267605.1 Alphaproteobacteria bacterium
AAGCCCGAAGTGCGCCCGGATAACCGAAATTCACCCCGTAACGATCCCAAATTCCAGAAAATCGCCAAGCCGACCGCAAGACCGGACGAACAACCGACGTCGCCAGGATCAAATTCATCAGAAATCAGAGTATTTAGAGGTCTCCAAATGTAGCCGAATTAGATCATACGTGATCGATACGACAGCGTGTTTCACAAACATCTAATTCAACCCTTGGGTCACTGCTCCGAGAATCTCAAAACAAGACCGAGAGTAAAAACTATGTATGTCATGACCTTCTCCTCGCAAAAAGGCGGATCGGGGAAAACAACGCTGTCGGGGCACATAGCGGTCCAGGCCGAGCGTTGTGGCGAGGGCCCGGTCGCGATTATCGATACAGACCCCCAAGGCAGCCTTGCCGATTGGTGGAATGAGCGTCACACCGAGCGACCGGTCTTCGCGGCGGCGAATTTTGCCCAGCTCGCGGAAGACCTGGAGCGCCTTTCCGAAGACGGAATTAAGTTGGCTATTATCGACACGCCCCCTGCGATTACATCGGCTATTCGAAGGGTAATTGGCGTCGCTGATTTGGCTGTGGTTCCCACTCCGCCAAGTCCCCACGACCTTCGAGCTGTTGCCGCCACCGTCGATATGGTGGAACGGGCCAATAAGCCGTTGGTCTTCGTTGTAAACGGGGCCACCGCGCGGGCACGCATCACAGGCGAGGCAGCAATCGCCCTGTCCCAGCACGGCACGGTCGCGCCAGTAATCGTGCATCAACGCACGGATTTCGCCTCGAGCATGATCGATGGTCGGACTGTAATGGAAATCAACAGCGAATCACGCTCTGCGAAGGAAATCGAGCAGCTGTGGGAGTATTTGTCGGTAAGAATCAAGAAGTCCGAACCGCGTCAACTATTTAGCCAACTGAAGAAACCAACTTTTGGACGCAGATTTGCTTATTGACAGTCCGATCTAATTGTTGATCGCACACCTCGACGATAAAGGTGAGTGAGGAAATGACCAAACTGAAACCCGCAATATTGCGCAGCTCCTTACTTGTACGCAAGGGCCAAGCAGCGCCAGCGACAGGAACGGCATCTCATCAATCCGTGGCCCCTGAGCCGCCTTCCCCAGAATCATTTCCCAAGGGAAGCTCTCGCCAATTGCCTGCCGCTAAAGTACATGCCATGCGAATTGCTGCGCCATCACCAAGTGATCAAGCGGATGTGGGCGGCAACTTCCCGGGGATCCCAGCGCAAACTGTGGAAGCATTGCGCGCTGTGACAAAGTGGAAACGCCCAGCGAAGGACGAGCCTGCCGCCCCGGCAAGAAAGTCGCGGCGCCCAGCGAAATCTGGTGGGGCACCCCGATCATCACTTACGGTTAGACTCGACCCGCAGCGACAAATGCGCCTTGCAGTATACAGTGCCTTCACCCGACGCACCAAACAGGACATTCTAATTGAGGCCCTCGACAATTATCTTGAACGGACTTGTCCCGAGGTTTGCGAGGAAAACTGCGCTTGCTTGAATAAACAGTTGGCGGCAGCGAATACGCCACCTGAAAATTAGACCCGAAAAATCAGGTTCTCTCAGTCCCTAAGATTGAGTTCGTCTTCGCCAAGGGATTCGAAGCACGCGTTTACATCGACTTCCCGAACATCTTCGATTCGCCGAAGAAACCACTGGGGCTTTCGGTCCTTGTCCACCAGCATCGCGCGCACGCCCTCGCGAAAATCATCGCCGGCAACCAATCGCTGACTGACGCGATATTCTCGACGCATGGCTGCGGCGAACACTGCTTCGTGCCCTTCGCTCGAGTCAAATTTCTCCCGAAGCAGCCGATGGGTCACTAGGAGGCTGAACGGCGATGCGGCGGAGAGCCTGGCCAATGCCTCCCGCGCCCATTCGCCATCCTCGGCACGCAATTCGGCGACAATGCCAGCGACGGAATCCAATGAAAAACAACGATCAATCGCGGCACGATCATCAGCTAGCGTACAAGGTCCAGGATCCTCGGCTGCCGCGGCGAGGACGCGGTCTATGCCTTGGATCGACGACTCGCCAGCCAATGCCTCAACGACGGTGTCCCACCGGGCACGTGGAATGCAATGGGTGGCCAAGCCACAATACATCGCATCCGCCGGCCCCAAACGAATCCCTGTCAACCCAAGATAAAGGCCGATTCGTCCCGGTAGTCGCGGCAAGAAATAGCTCCCGCCCACATCGGGGAAAAATCCGATCGCCGTCTCTGGCATCGCGAAGAGGGTCGCCTCGGTCGCCACGCGATGGGACCCGTGCACCGATATTCCTGCGCCACCCCCCATCACCACGCCATCCAGAAAGGATATGTATGGCTTCGAGTAGGTGAATATTCGATGATTTAAAGTGTATTCAAAACGGTAGAAGTCTGCGGTTACGGGATCGCCGGGAGATGCCTCGGCCAGCGCCCGAACATCGCCCCCGGCGCAGAAGGCGCGACCGGAGCCATCTATAAGAATGGCACTTACGCTATCGTCCTGTGCCCACAAAGCCAAACGAGCATCAAGTGCCCGCACCATGTCGAGGGTAAGGGCATTGAGTGACGCAGCCCTATTCAAAGTGATTCGCCCCAGATTGCCGTGTAAGCGGAATTGAACGTCATCACATTCGTCAATCATGACGGGTATCCATTAGGTTTGCGCAAACTGGATGGCAAAGCGAGCGTCTGTGGCGGTGTTGTCAGCGAAATCACCGAACTGCGTCGCCACCTCCACAGTGGCGGAGGCACATTACGCCACCGGCCACCGGACGCAAGCACCCACCAAATTTTGAAGAATGATTTGCCTCCAGCTCTGTCCAAAGGTATGTCGAACCCTGGGGCTACGCGTTCGAACAATTTCGACACAAAATTCTTGGTAACACAGGGAACATGGCGTTGAAAATTCGACCGACCTTGTATGGGGCGTATCCGAGAACTCGATTACGGCGAAACCGCAACGACGAGTGGTCGCGGCGAATGGTCGCGGAACAGCAACTGGCGGCCGATGATTTGATTTGGCCGGTATTCGTTCACGAAGGCCAGGCCCGGCGGGACGCGATTCCGTCCATGCCGGAGGTAGCGCGCCTGTCAATCGACATTTTGGTCGACGAGGCGGCGGAAGCAGCGGACCTCGGAATTCCAATGATCGCGCTATTTCCGGCGACTCCACCGGACCTGCGCACCGCCGATGGGGAAGAAGCCGTAAACCCGGACAACCTGCTGTGCCAAACAGTTACGGCGCTCAAAAAATCAGTACCCCGCATCGGGGTCATGTGCGACGTCGCATTGGACCCCTATACAACCCACGGCCAAGATGGATTGGTCCGCAACGGCGAAGTGGTGAACGACGAAACCGTTGCCGTGCTTTGCCGCCAAGCGGTCGTGCAGGCGGACGCGGGTTCTGACGTGGTGGCACCATCCGACATGATGGACGGCCGCATCGGCGCTGTCCGCGACGCGCTCGACGCCGCTGGGCACCAAAACGTGCGGATAATGTCTTACGCAGCAAAATATGCCTCCGGATTTTATAGACCGTTTCGCGATGCGGTGGGCTCTAAGGCGTTTCTTGGCGGTGGCGACAAGCGAACCTATCAAATGGATCCCGCGAATGGCGATGAAGCGTTGCGGGAAGTAGCGCTTGATATCGCCGAAGGCGCCGACATGGTTTTGGTCAAACCTGGCATGCCGTATCTTGACGTAGTCCAGCGCATTAAGGATACCTTCGGCATGCCTACCTACGCCTACCAGGTAAGCGGCGAATATGCCATGCTCAAAGCAGCAGTGGCCAAAGGGTGGCTGGACAACGAACGAGTCCTTATTGAATCGCTACTCGGCTTCAAGCGTGCCGGCGCAGACGGCATCCTCACTTATGCGGCGGTAGAGGCCGCGCGGCTGATCCAACATAAGCACTCGGACTGATCGGTCCTCCCCCGCGAGATCATTATCCACGGCCCAATCCGTGTTCAAACTTTTATGAACCGGCGTTCTCCAAGACCTGGCCAAAGCAGATAATGTGGCCGTCGAGATCGCAAACCTCGAATTCCCAGCAGCCGTAAAAAGTGTCGTTCGGCGACCGGGTAATCATCGCCAATCTTCCCTTGAGCTCTTCGTGCATGGCGTTGGCATCACGCACCCAGATGTAAGCATCCCACGCATGCTCGTCGAGGGTCCGATTGGGGTGGGGGCGACCACCATCGTGACCGGCCCGCAACATCACGTGAACACCGTCTCGGTAGACAATGACGAATCCCGGCGGGTCCCCCCAGTAACGGTCAAAGGCGAAGCCCAATTTATCACGGTAATATTCCGCCGCGCGGATGATGTCGCCGACGAAGAAATATGGTGCGATGGTGTGCAAATCGCGTTGGGAGGCTGCGGTCATAGCTCAAATTCTCTTCCTCAAATCCCAGCGATTCAAGTCGGTAAATAGTAGTCGATCAAAAATCTTCAGACGGAATTCCGGCGTATTTTTCTCATCCCCTCCGCATTCTCGAACAACAGCGCCAAACTGGCGTTCCGAACGTACCAATTTAGTACGTGATACATTTTTCCTGGTAACTGATCCCGGAATTCATACATGTTTTCGATGTTGCGTATGGGCTCTCGGCCCACCTATGATGCCGCCGCCGAACGGCGGGGCGAAATCTGAACAGCGGTAATCCCATGCTGCAAGCTCTACACAAGAGTGCTGGAAACTGGATCGTAAAGATATTCTTGGTTTTGATTGCCGCGAGTTTCGCGGTATGGGGCGTTGGCGACATATTTCGTGACCAGACGGAATCCGTTGTCGCTTGGGTCGGCGACAAAGAGATTTCGCGTACCGAGTTGAGCCAGAGCTTTCGACGCGAACTCAACAGTCTGCAGCGCGCCTTGCGAACCCATATCGATAGCGAACAGGCACGTTCGCTGGGTCTCGTCGACCGGTCACTTGACAACCTTATTTCGAACAATCTGTTCGTGCTCGAAGCAAATCGCCTCGGACTCGCGGTCAGCGATTCCCATGCAGTTCAGGAGATTAGACAGAACAACGGTTTCAAGGATGTCACCGGCAAATTCGACCGATTCCGATTCGACACGTTTTTGCGCCAACTTGGCATGGGCGAGGAGCAATTTATCGCACAGATTCGCGACGATATTTTGCGCCGGCAATTGGGACAGACGATGGTAACGGCCGTATCCGCGCCAAACGTCCTCGTCGATACGCTGTATCGTTACCGAAAGGAATCGAGAATCGTTGAATTCGCCGTCATCAACAACGCTGACATGAAAATCAGCGGCGATGCGAGCGAAGCGGATTTGACCAAACATTACGAAGACAATCCCAGGTTTTACACGGCACCTGAATATCGAAAACTAACTTTCCTGCACATCGCACCTGAAGATTTGGCGGACGAAGTGACTGTCGAAGAAGATGAAATCCATGCCGAATACGAGGACCGCCAGGCTTCTTTCGTAACGCCGGAAAGACGGACCGTGGAACAAATCGTTAGCAACACGGAAACCGATGCACGCGCCACGTATGAATCTTTGTCCGAGGGCACCGAATTCGCGGCGGCTGCGAAGGAAAAAGGGCTTTCCCCCGAAGATATTTCGTTGGGTAGCATGGTTCATGGCGATTTCTTCGATAAGGCGCTCGCCGACGCTGTATTTGATTTAGAGGAAGGTCAATTTAGCACGCCCGTCCAGACTGGATTGGGATGGCATATTGTACGTGTGACCGGCATTGTTGCCGGCAGCACGCGAAGCTTTGAGGAAGTCCGTGAGGAATTGGAGCAGGAGCTCATCCTCCAGAAAGCGGCGGACGGGATATATCCGCTGGCAAACGACTTGGAAGACTTGCTGGCAGGCGGCGCGACACTTGAGGAAGCGGCCAATCGCTTGGAAATCAGGATCGCCACAATCGACGCAATTGATGTGCATGGTAAATCACCAAGCGGTGAAACCGATAGTCAGATGCCCGCAGAGCCGGAATTTCTTTCCAAAGCATTCGAGCTCGCCCTCGGAGAGGAATCGATCCTGACTGAATCGAGTGCGGGCACGAGCTTCATCGTTCGCGTCGACGAAATTACGGCTTCGGCGGTTAAACCTTTCGACCAAGTACGCGATCAAGTTGTTGAGGATTGGGGACGTAGCGAACGCGACAAGGCGGCTGCCGCCGTCGCCGAACGCATGGTCAAGAGCCTAGACGGCGGGGAAAAATTCTCGGATGTCGCAGCTCGTGAAAACGTTGAAATTCAAACTTCGGACGACTTCGAACGCGGCGGCAGTGGCGCGGCCGGGTCATTTTCCCGTGAACTCGTGGACGCGGCCTTCGCGCTTGGCAGCGGTGAATCCGCCGCCGCGCCGAATGCCAACGGCACCGGTCACATCGTGATTCGCCTAAAAGGTGTGTCAGTGCCGGTCGTCGGCAACGACCAGGCAGGTATTGACAACACGCGGCAAGAATTGAATGACGCCTTCTCGGTTGACATCGGATCCCAGTACCGATCGTATCTTGAGGACCGCTTCCCCGTCGAGATCGATCAAGACGCTGTTAACAACTTATTTTAGTTTCCAACATGGAGGTCTACCCGGACGCCGGCCAGTTTTCGGCCATTTATGATTCTGGTCAGCCTCAGGTCGTGTGGACCACCCTGGTCGCCGATTTGGAAACCCCTGTTTCGGCTATGCTTAAGTTGGCCGGTGACCGGGCGAATCGTTTCCTGTTAGAGTCGGTTGAAGGTGGCGACGTGCGCGGGCGGTATTCGTTCATCGGCCTTGATCCCGACTTGATTTGGCGTTGCCGGGGAAACAGTTCGGAGATCAACCGGCAGGCAATTTCGGACATGGAGACGTTTGAAGCGTGTCCCGAACCAGTGCTCGACTCGTTGAGACACGTGATTCGAGAATCGCGTATCTCTTTGCCGACAACACTTCCCCCTATGGCTGCTGGCTTGGTGGGCTACATGGCCTACGACATGGTACGGCTCATGGAGCGCTTGCCAGACGCGAATAGTGACTCACTTGGTCTTCCCGAAGGGCTATTCCTGCGACCAACAATCATGGTGATATTCGACAATATCGAACACGCCATCACCATCGTTACACCGGTCCGTCCAGTGACCGAGGCGGCGGGCACCAGTGCCGGTGCTGCGTATGAACGCGCTTCTACGCGACTGGCCGATGCCGTTGCGAAGATCGAGCGGCCTCTTCCGTACAACAGTGGCGAAACTAGTCCCACGGCTCCGCCGGAGCCTAAATCCAATATGACCCGCGAGGCATATTTCGACATGGTCGCTCAGGCAAAGGAGTATATCGCCGCAGGGGACATATTTCAGGTGGTTCTATCCCAAAGATTCGCCACGCCATTCATGTTGCCGGCGTTTTCGCTTTACCGAGCGCTCAGGCGGCTCAACCCCTCGCCATTTCTGTTTTTCTTGGACTTCGGTGGCTTCTCGGTAGTGGGTTCAAGTCCTGAGATCCTGGTGCGGTTGCGCGACGGCAAGGTCACCATCCGACCGATTGCCGGTACCCGGAGACGTGGCAAATCGGTCGAGGAAGATACAGCCTTGGCAACGGAATTGTTGGCCGATCCCAAGGAACAAGCGGAACATCTTATGCTTCTCGACTTGGGTCGTAACGATGTCGGCCGAGTCGCGCAAATCGGTACGGTTTCGGTCACCGAGAAGATGGTCATCGAACGCTATTCACACGTCATGCACATCGTTTCAAACGTGGAAGGAACCATTAATCCGGAGTACGACGCCATGGCGGCCCTGGCCGCCGGATTTCCGGCGGGAACAGTAAGCGGAGCGCCCAAGGTACGAGCGATGGAAATCATCGAGGAATTGGAGCCCGACCGACGAGGGATTTATGGTGGATGCGTTGGATACTTTTCGGCCGATGGCGGTATGGATACATGCATTACCTTGCGAACAGCGGTGGTTAAGGACGGGACCATGTATATCCAGGCCGGTGGTGGAATCGTTGCCGACAGCGACCCGGAAGGCGAATATCAGGAAAGCTGCAACAAGGCCCGCGCCCTAATCCGTGCCGCGGAAGAAGCAGTTCGATTTGCCGCCGCACCATATCGTTAGCGGCCCCTCACCCTCAGTGCACACTGTGCAACTAGAATTGTGATTTCGGCAAACACTTCGATCGCGCCCCAAGACGTAAGCCTAGAAAGAGTGGAGAGCCGAACCAAGCAATTGCCGTGCCGGCAGATCAATACCAGCCTGCGGTACGAAATTTAATCTTGCATGTCCAAGGCTTGCTTGTGCCTCGCCTGTTTCGGCACCCGCCATCGCGAAATCGGACAAGCAGGCTTTTATTTGACTATTACGTAATAAAAATCAGATTTTTCTACAATTTTCTTATTAGTATTCTGCCAAACGAGATTAATTATATTTTAGCACTCATGTCTTATCGTTCTGAGGCGCAGGTCCCAAAAGTAACCTTTCACCAGGCAAATAATGAAAAAGCGTGTCGGGGCAGTTGAGGCGATGTGGCGGCGAAAGCTAATTTTGATTGCCTACGGGCTATTTACGCCGCTGATGATTCTGGGTTTTGGCCCCCAGGCGAGTGCGACTCAGAAATCGGGCGATATAATCCGTGCTGCCAACGATCATTTGACGAGTATTTCGTCTTTTCCCCGTTGGACAAGTATGCTGCAGCGCCACTACTCAGAGCGCGGAGCGGTCGAGACGTCTTGTGACAAGGCGTTTTTTGCCCGCTGCCATCTCACCGACTGGATGAATTTTCTCGGCACTCTCGGTCAGGAAAGTCCGGAGATCCAACTTGAAAGGGTCAACCGCTTTATGAACCGTGCTCCGTATGTTCGTGATCAGCACAATTACCTGAAGGCGGATTATTGGGCGACACCACGGCAGTTTATGAGCCAGTTCGGAGACTGCGAGGACTACGCCATCGCCAAATTTTTCTCCCTGAGAACACTCGGCTGGAAAAACGAGGACTTGCGGATTGTCGTCGTTGAAACGCCGCCTTCGGGCCGCCGCCACGCCGTGCTCCTCGCGTTTGCCGATGGCGAAGCTTGGGTGCTGGACAATCAATCGGATCAAGTCACGCCGTGGTCGTCGGTTGGCAAATTCAAACCAATCTACGCAGTGAACGAATTCCAAGCGTGGCTTTACCGAGATTAAATCGTTCCGCCACGCACTGGGACGCCATCAAAAATAGGCCGGTACCCAAAATCTGAAAATTCAGAAGGTACTAGTAGTCTCGCCAACTCGACAATTTTGAACGTCGGTGCCGGCCTACTCGTCGGCACACCGGGCAGAACCACACGTGCATCATTTCGTACGGAACTATTGATTCCAGCAGAAACTCGTGGACACCACGACCATTGCCGATGGTTGCTTTCCATCGTAGCATATTCGCCCCTTCCCGGAGTATCACGTGAACTACCAATTCAGCCAACTTTCCAGTCTTCTAGATGAGCTTCGCGAACGCTTGAATATCGCCGTAATATTCGGCGGCGAGCGGAGCAAACCAGGCTCGGTTCTGTATCCGACAAACATCCCCAGAAGCGGCGGCCCCCAAGAGGAAGCCGCGGCCAATATCGCGGAATCGTTGCGCCGAAGCGGGTTTCAAAATGTCTCGGTCCTGCCCGAGGATCTATCTTTGGGCCATCAACTGCGTGAACATCAGATTCACTTTGCTTGGATCAGCAGCGGCGGCGTTCAGGGCGCAAATCCCACCTGTCATTTGCCCTCCCTGTTAGAAATGTTGGGTGTTCCCTATGTCGGACACGGGCCGTTGAACACGACGGTGCTCGACCACAAACATACGTTCAAACGAGAACTTGGGAGTGCCGGTTTGCCCACCGCGCCCTACCTTACGTGGGACAGCATACGGGGGCCATTTATGCCGGATATCAATTCACGGTTTTGGTTGGCTTTCGGTGCCGATTCTGGTGCGTTTGTGGTTAAACCAGTTAGCGGAAGCGCTGGCCCTTTGCGCCGCCTCGTCCAGCAGCATGAGGACCTGCCGGCGGCGGTCGCGGAGGTCTACGACAAGACCATGGGACTCGTCCTCATCGAACGATTTCTTCCGGGCCGGGAATTTGTTGTCTCAGTTTGTGGCCCCACGGTAGCCCGTAGCGGTCAGGTCGCGCGAAACCAGGGACCATTCGCATTCTCTGCCGTGGAGTGCGTACATGGAGACGGCGAAGCATTTTTTGTGCCGGGGCAGGCGCGCGGTCTCGACGAAAATCCGCTACACCCCCTGGATGCTGATGACGAATTGGCGGAGGGCCTCAAATCATTGGCGCAACGAATCTATTTGAATTTCAACCTCGATTCTCTTGTGCGCATTGACGTCCGCGGTGATGAAGAAGGGCGCCTGCATATCATGGAGGCTAATCCGCAGCCTGATTTAGGCGGACCGGGGCGCGAATCGGACAATCGCGTCTGCGCCGGATTGGGCGAACACGACATGACTTACGACGATCTGGTCTTGTCCCTGTTGGCCAATCGTTTGGATTTTCTTTTGACATTTCGTCCGAAGGCGCTGGCGCACGTCGAATCTGTTCGCACGAGCTAGACGTTTGGCCAGCAAGTCCCGGTTCCCTGGCGTCCGCTCGTCCAATGCTCCGTCCGACCCACGAGTCCGCATGTATCGCGTGTTCGACGATTCCCTGACGCCTTGTCCCATGCACAAAACACACGGAGGAATAATTCTTTGAGCACCGTTGATCGCATTATATTTTTTGCCATCGCCGGGGCCCTATGGTTCATGGTGCTTGGCGACGGGTGGTTCGCCGATGCCGCGAATGTGCAAATCCAAGAAAGACGCCTGGCGAGCGAGATCATTCACGGCATCGTCGACAAGGCTGTCAGGGGCGATAGCCCCATGGCCTATGGCGATTACGATGAACTCGAGGCAAGAGTTCAAGATATTGTCGAAACAGCGTTGCGTTC
>JAAXGF010000222.1 GCA_012267605.1 Alphaproteobacteria bacterium
GGTTTCTTGCGGTGAAATTCGTAGCTGCCGTCCTCCAGGAATATGTGCAAATTTCCATTTTGTGCCCGCCATTTTCCTAGGAAAAACAGGTCCGATTGTCCGTAGGATGGCGCGGCCAGCGCCAGCCCAAGCGCGGCCATGAGACCCAAGGCCACAAATTTCATGGTGCTTCTTCCGGTGCGGGGTGCGCGTCCATCGATTCGGCTGCCTGCGCCGCGAGCTGCTCGATCGGCAGAGTGGCGTCGAGCCGGTGCCACGTCATGTCTCCCGTCTCGGCGCTTAGTTGACTGCGAACCACGTCCGCCGTGGCGTCGGAGGCGTCGCCGATCCGCGCGCTCACCCGGTGGACTAGGGTATCCGCTGGGGCCTCCAGCCAGAACCCGTGGAATGGTACATTCAGCTCCCGGGCCAGCTCAGCGAGGGCGCGCCGACGGTCGGGCCGGGTGTAGACCGCATCGAGCACGACGGCGTGGCCGGCTGACAAAACATCTCGCGCTGTCGTCCGCAACTTGGTGAAGACTCGTTCGCTCACCGCGCCAGTATACGCCTCTGGGGGCAACCGAGTCAGGTGATCCTTGCCCATCAAGCGCTTGCGGACCACGTCGCTGCGCAAATGGACCGCCCCCGGGGCGTTGCCGAGCGACGGCGCCAAGCGTCGGGCCAAGCTCGTTTTGCCGCTGCCGGAAAGCCCGCCAATTGCGACCAGGCACGGTCGCTTGAGCACCAGATATTCCCGAGCCGCATCAAAATAGGCGCGCGCCGCGGCGTTGGCATGACGGCGGTCCGACGGTGGTTGGTGGGCGGCGGCTTGCATACCGACGATGGCGCGCACCGCGGCGCGAAGCGATAGGAATAACGGCAGCGTTTGCAGGCCACGATAGTCCTCTTGCCGCTCGAGGTAACGATTGAGGGCGAGGTTTGCCAAAGCGCCGAGCCGGCGGTGGTCGAGATCCATCAGCAGGAAGGCGAGGTCGTAATAGACGTCGATGCAGGTCATGGCGTCGTCGAATTCGATTGCATCGAACAGGGTCGGACGGCCGTCGAACAAACAGATGTTTCTAAGGTGCAGGTCGCCGTGGCAGCGGCGTACCTGCCCCTGGGCTCGGCGTTCTTCGAGTAACGCCGCAAGTCGCCGATGGACCTCGACGGATGCCCGCCCAAGCTGATCGCGCTTTCGAAAGACCTCGGGCCAGGCCACGAGCGCCGCCGCATTTTGCGCGATAATTCGTGCCACGTCGCCGTTCGCGGCCACAATCTCTGCTTTGGCGTGGCATTCGGCTACCTGATCGATCGCCGCAACAACGAGATCTTCGGATAATCGCCCGTCCTCGGCCATGGCATCGAAGGTATCCCGCGCGCCGAATCGGCGCATAACGACTACCCATTCGACGGCTTCTCCCTCGCCGCCGACGGTTAGGAATCCGCGCGCCGAACGCCGTACCGCCTCGACACCGAGATAGAGATCGGGCGCGAACCGACGATTAGTCGCCACTTCCCGTTCGCAAAAGGTTCGGCGAAGAGCGAGGGTCGAATAGTCGAGATAGGGAAATCGGACGGCGCGCTTGACCTTGTACACGCGTTCGCCGGCGAGGAAGATAATCGACGCGTGGGTATCGATCCGATCGACCTTGGCCCCGCCATGGCTGGTCGAGTCAGCGAGGAACGCCGCAACCTCTGCCTGAATCCGGTCGCTGCTGCCCGCCTCCGGGGGCTGGCTATCGTTCCGCATGTCCATAGAGTTATTTTACAGCGGCACCAGCGTTCGCTGCATTGATCGGGCGCAATCTGTCGAAATTCGCGTTGATTACCAACGTGGATCACGAAAATCGTCGCCTGTTCGGCTATTTTGCACCTGCCAGGGGGTGATCATGAGAGCAGTGCTGCAACGGGCTAGCCAGGCCAGCGTTACGGTGGATGGCGAAATCGTCGGTAAGATCGGCGCGGGGCTGCTGGTTTTTGTGGGTGTTGAAGCCGGCGACAACCCGGCCGACGCCGATTTCATAGCCGGTAAGATCAGCCGATTGCGCATATTCGAGGACGAAGCCGGAAAAATGAACCTTTCGTTGGCGCAGACCGGGGGCGCTATCCTCGTGGTCAGCCAGTTCACCCTTTGCGCCGACGTCGCGAAAGGCAACCGTCCGAGCTTTTCCCGGGCCGCCAAACCGGAGATGGCCGAGGCGCTATATCTCAGATTCTGCGAGCAACTGCGAACTTTGGGATTGGACGTGCAGACCGGCAAGTTCGCCGCTTCGATGGCGGTTCATCTGGTCAACGACGGACCGGTAACGATTTGTCTCGACTCCAACGCGGTCACTGGAATGGATTAGCCCCGTTATGCTTCCCCGCGCGCCGCAAAATAGGCGCGCCAATCACCGTATTCTGAAATGTCCTTGTGATGACCCTCGGCCAGTTCCCTAGGGTATAGGATGCCGTCGACGACCCGGCCATCGGACAGGTGAATCGGGCCTCGATAAAGATTGGGCGGCTCGCCCGCCTCGACCCGCTGCAGCACATCATCGGGAACGAGGTAAAGCTCGCCCGCCACCGAAACACCGCCTTCGGAAACCTCGAACATCCCCGGATGCCGATCGTCGATGGAATAGAGACGGTAGCAGGCCTTGGTCTTTGCCTGGCCGAGGAACTTGGCACCCAACAAGTTTTCGTGGAGCGCCAGGCCGCGCATCAATGTACCGTTGACGAATAGCTCGATGGCCATGAATTTCGATCCTCCCCACATCTATCCAGAACCAGAGGTGACGGCATTACGCCACGAAGCACATTCGCCACGCCGCCACTGGTCATTGTTTCCAGTACTTGAAATAATTTTCATAACGCCCACAGTGATTGGGCGGCAATGTTTTTTGTGTAGGAGATAAACCATGGTGGGGAGGCCTAGGACACGGCGGCACGGCTGCGCCAAGGCAATGGTGGCCGGGTTCGTGGCCCTTGCAATTGCATGGACCGGATTGGCCACGCCGGCATTTGGTCGCACGCCGTCGACGGAGGGAGGCGAGCCGGCCTACACCAACCGCCTCATTGACTCGAACTCGCCCTACCTCTTGCTTCACGCCCATAACCCGGTGGAATGGTATCCCTGGGGGCCCGAGGCCTTCGCGGCGGCAAAGCGGGAAAACAAGCCGATATTTCTCTCCGTCGGCTACAGCACGTGCTTCTGGTGCCATGTCGCCGAGCGTACAATCTACGCCAATGCAGACATCGCCGCGCTGATGAACCAATGGTTCATCAATGTAAAGGTCGATAGCGAGCAACGCCCCGACCTCGATCAAATCTACATGTTGGCGACCCATCTTCTGGTCGGGCGTGGCGGCTGGCCCAACAACGTGTTCATGACCCCGGATATGAAACCCTTCTACGCCGGCAGCTATTTTTCCCTGGCAGACGATCCGGTACGCGGGCGACCGGGTTTCCCAGCGATTTTGCGCGCCATTCACAAGGCCTGGACGGAAGACCCGGACCGGGTAATTGGTGTGGCGAACCAAGTGTTTGCCGCCATGCAGTCGGCCAACGACCAAGCGACCGGGGTGGCCGAAACGCCGCTACGGCCGAGTGCATGGCGGCAGCAAGCCTTGGCGGAATTGTTGCCTCAGTTCGACCCCACCCACGGCGGAATTCGGTCGCCGGGCGGCACCAAATTTCCCCAATCACCGGTCCTCGACCTGCTGCTCGAGGCCTATCGCGACACAGGCGATAAAAAAATTCTTACCGCCTTGACCGGCACCCTGGACGGCATGGCGCTGGGCGGCGTGCGAGATCACTTGGCCGGCGGATTTCACCGCTACAGCACCGAAGCGACGTGGTCACTGCCCCACTTCGAGAAAATGTTGTTCGACAATGCTCAGCTTCTGCGCATCTACGCCGAGGCCTATCGGGATACCGGGCGCGATCTGTACCGCGACGTTGCACTGTCCGTGGCGGATTATTTGAGCGGGTCGATGATGGCCGAGGAGGGCGGGTTTTACACCGCCCTCGACTCTCAAATCGATGGGGTTGAGGGAATCACCTACCTTTGGACCGAAAGCCAAGTCGCCGGGATCATTGGGTCGACCGGCGCGGCGCGGTTCTTCCGCACCTACGCGTTGACACCGATGTCACAACCTGCGGCAGCCCATGGCGGAACCCCAGTTGACCACGAAGGAAGCGTACTCCGGGTGGGCCGAGATGACGGGTCGAACAACACCGAGAAACCGGCTTTGGCACGCGAACTCGCGGGATTGGCGCCTTTGCGGCAACGCCTGCTGGCCGCACGGGCAACCCGCGCCCAGCCGGCGCGGGACGACAAAATCATCGTCGCCCTCAACGGCATGGCGATCCGCGCCTTTGCGGAAAGCGGAAAAATCCTCGGAAAACCAGCATATGCGGGGTACGCGCGACGCGCCGCCGAACGCATTTGGCGACTTGCCTACGACCGTCAGAGCGGTAGCCTGAAACACGAAATCTTTCGCGGAACAGCGCAGACCGACGGATTCCTTGCGGACTACGCTCAGCTTGGCAGCGGGTTCCTCGCTTTGCACCGGGTGACTGGCGAGGCGATTTGGTTGAAACGCGCCCGTGCGCTGGGCACCGCGCTGCTGTCGCGCCTCGGCAAACCCGACGGGAGCCTCGCCACAGGTCCGAACGAGCGCGATCTACCTATTTCGCCGGTAGATACCGAGGACAATACCGTGCCATCCGGCACTTCGGCAGCGATCGCGCTTTTGTTCGACCTCGGCGCGGCAACCGATGACAGCGAATTCACCACCGCCGCAACTCGGTCAGTTGGCCGGGTCAGCGGACGCATTGCCGCGCGACCAGGCGGTTGGCCTTCGGCGATCATCGCCGCCGGACAATATCTGACCGACGAGCCCCTCGCGAAACCATCCGTCTTGGCCCAAAATCAGGGGTTCATTGCAAACGACGGCGGGGAAAATATTGAGGACGACGGAGGAGGGTTTCGGTCGCCGGATACGGCCGATTTCGTCGCTGCGTCGGTCGCCGTTCAAAGCACGCCTGAGGGCGACGTCGTTACCGTAACCTTGCGCGTTGACCCAGGCTATCACGTGCAAGCCAACCCACCGTCAATGGAATACTTGATTCCGACAACTGTGGCCTTTGAAGGCGTTACGCCGTCCGATGTGCGCTACCCTGCCCCTGTGCAATTTCATGCCGAATTCGCCGATGAAACCCTCGACGTCTATGACGGCATCACTGACGTCGTTGCCGTCTTCCCACTGGGTACTTTGGGAGAAACTCTCCACGGTACAGTGACCGCCCAGGCGTGCGACGATCGCATTTGCCTGCCGCCAGCTGAAATCCCAATTACCGTGCCGTAGGGTAAACGAATTCAACGTCGGGAAGCCGTCGCGTTACCGATTTTCAGTTGTTTTGGATTCGTCGTTCGATTTGAAATCTACGGTGTACGGCTCTTGAACCGGCGCCGAATGGATTCGTCATATTCTGCGCCACCCCCTTCCCATAATGCTCGTGGGGCGACAGATGGGAAGGGGGTGGCCGGATCGATCGGAGGGGCGATCGATCAATCCTGGTTGTTTGTCGAAGGTCAGGCGGCGCGGACCTGCGAGAGGAACCGGTCGATCTGGGCGTGTAGACTTTCGGACTGCTCGGCGAGCGCTCCTGCAGTCGCGAGCACTTGGGTTGCCGCGGCGCCGGTTTCGCCGGCCGCCTCGTTCACGCCAGACACACCGGATGTGACCTCGTTGGTGCCGGATGCCGCAAGCTGCACGTTGCGGCTGATTTCCGACGTTGCCGCGTCCTGTTCCTCAATGGCTGCAGCGATGGTCGTGGCTGCTCCATTGATTTCGTCGATCAGGCTGCTAATCGACTCGATCGCCTTGACCGCGTCGTCGGTAGCGGACTGAATTTCCGAGACCTGGCCGGCGATTTCGTCCGTGGCTTTCGCGGTTTGACCCGCCAAACCCTTGACCTCTGAGGCCACCACAGCAAAACCCTTGCCTGCGTCTCCAGCACGCGCTGCCTCGATGGTGGCGTTCAATGCTAGAAGATTGGTCTGGCTGGCGATGTCGCTGATAAGATCGACGATATCCCCAACCTTTTGCGACTTTTCAGCCAGACCCTGGAACCGTTGCGGTCGTCTCATTTGCTTCGCTGACCGCATTGTTCGCCATTTGCAGGGATTGGGTGATTTTCTGGCTAATCTCCCCGATCGAGGCGGTGAGTTGTTGGGTCGCACCCGCCACAGTGTTGACATTGGTCGATGCCTCTTCGGTCGCCGCGGCCACCGATGTGGCTCGGCTACTGGATTCCTTTGCAATCTCCGAAAGCGACTGAGCCGTGGTTTGCATTTCCGTTGCGGATGAGGACATCACGGTCACAACTTCGCCGACACTGGCTTCAAAATTGTCTGCGAGATCGAACATCGCCTTGCGTTTTTCGTCTTCGGCAATTCGTTTTTGTTCTTGTTGTTGCGCGGCCATCTCGTCCATGCGCACGGCGTCTTCCTTGAACACTTGGACCGCCTCAGCCATGCCACCGATTTCGTCGGTGCGCCCGCGGGCTGGTACGCTGACGGTTTTGTCGCCTTCGGCAAGCGCCTTCATCGCAATGGTCATGGACAGGATCGGCCGCGCGATGGACCGTGCGGTCAGCACGGTGATGGCAACGCCGACGGCAAGACCGACGAACAAAAGCCCCCACAAAACGTTTTCCAGAATCACCGTCGCCTCGGCAACATTGCGCGCGTCGTCAGCAAGCAAGACTCTTTGGTTGTCGACCATGCCTCCGCCAGCGTGTTGGCCGTCCTCTTTCTTCGCACCGGCGAGGACCGTCAACAATTTTCCGGCGCGTGGCGCGGCTTCAGTTACCAGAAGATAATTGGCCATGTTCCACTTCTCCGAGGCGCGGATTTCAAACATTTGGGACGGCAGGGGCGCAAAGGCCTTGCGTGCAGTTGAAAGCTCGGCGAATAACTTCTTCTGGTTCGTCGACATTAGCCCCGCGTTGTCCTCTAAGTCCTTGAAGCGCCGTTCGTTCTTCGACCACATTTCATCGAACTTCTCGCGGAACATGTCTTGGCCGGTCAACAGAAAGGCTCGGATATTGGCCAGACTCATACCCATGGTGCCGCGAACATCGGCCATCATGCCGAGAATCGCCTTGCGCTCCGGTGTCGCCGCGAGGTTTTGCTCCGCGTCGATCATACCAGTGATTGACTTTACAATCGTCGCGGCACGCGGTGCCGCCTGGGTAACCAGAATATCGGTTGCCGGCTGCTCGTCGGGTGTATGGGCGATGTCCTCCACCTTTTGCTGCGCTACGGCGAACTCATTGAGGACGGACTTAAACGTCGCCCACCGCTCAACATTGTCTGGGTTCGTCCAGTTAGCTGATAGGCGGTCCATTTCGGTCGTAATGTTGTGAATGTCGGCCCAGACTGCCGCGCGCTCGGCCTTGAACGCGGGATTACCAGTCAGCATCCAGCCGCGCAGCGACGCGAGGGACGCGTTAATATACCTCCGCTATATTTATCGACTTTGTTGAATCGCGGTTGTGCTCCATACGGAGCGAAGCTACGGAGGAAGGAAACCCAACCTAAGGGGTTTTCGTCACGCTAGCAATCTAAAAGACAAAAAAAGGCCGCTCGGGGAGGGACCCCAGAGCGACCGCCGATAAACCGTAGAATACTGGTGAAATCCTTCTACGGCGAACGGCGGCGCGTGTCAACGGTAAAACGCCGTTGGACGGTCCCTCCCCGTCGCCCTTTTTCCCGATAGCACAGACAGCGTGACCTCCCTCACGGAGGGTCAAGATGACGCATGCCATGCGCCGCGGCCGCGCCAGCGACGCTAATCTCGCCGCTTCGATGGCGGCAGAATGTTTCCAAGGACTGCCTTACAGCTACGGCCGGGCCGATCTCGTCCACCTGGTCGAGAACAACGGCAAGGAGATCGGAGTGGGTCCGGCGGCGATAGCCCACTACAGGTTTCTTGTTATCCGCTGGACACAAGACAGGGACTGGAGCGAACCGGGCGAAAGGCCGGTCGTATTCCTGCGGGTCGACAGGACCGCCGAGGAGCGGAGCCTTTCCGAAGCGCGGGTCCGCCAGCTCGAATACGAACTCAACGAGGCCAGGCTGCTCACCTGGACCGACAGGGGGGACTACCACAGAAGCGGTGTCCGCGACGATGAAGGCCGCATCGTCTTCGCCCACGGCGTGGACTTGTCTCCCGGCGCCGCCATGGTCCCGAAGCTGTTGGAAACCGACGCCAGGCGGCGTGACGAACTCAAGGAACGAGCCGGATTACGGGCGCGGATATCCAGGCTCAAGGGCTACGTCAAGCCCCTGCTTGCTCGTGCCGTCGATGACGGACTGCCCGATCCGGACAACGCCGGCTGGATGAACGGAACCGCGATGCTTAAGGCCAAAACGAATGCCACAACCCCGCTTGAACGGCTTCAAGAGATCGTCACAAATTTGAGACGTCTGGGAGACACGCTGAACAGAATCTTCGAGCCCGACGCCGGCGACGAAGAAACCTCGGATGACGGGTGTGGAAAAGCCCGGAAAACCTGTGAGCGGACGCGAAAACCTATCGCCGCGTCGATAGAAAACTATCGACCTATATACAATACAAAAGAATCTCAAACCGATAAATCGGTTACTAGTACCCCACCCTGGGGAAAAGGTACCGCCGACGGCGGAGAAAGGGACGCGCCTTGCGGCGCGAAGTCATCCCTTAAAGCGGTTGACGGCAGGAAAAATGAGGGTGGCGGGGCGCTTGGAAGCGAAGCGGAGATTGCCAGGGGAGAACGTTGCGACGGAGAGGAGCGGAGGGAGCCGCCAAGTCAGGTGTTTCGGGCGAATTTCGATGCCAATGCGCGGACACTCGGGCGGAGCGAGGCCAAGCCCGGCGAAAAGGGACGTGTGAGGCACGAAGCGGCGACCGGTACCGCAAGCGGACAACGCGGGCAGGCGAAGAATGGCGATGGGGGTTGCGGAGAAAGCCCGAATCCCGCAGTCGTGGACGAAGACCGCGATCAGAAGGAAAGAGCGCGGGGAGCCGGAAGCGGGCACGGCGGCACCCCGGCCAATGATCCGGGCCTGCCTTCAGGGCACCCGGAAAAAGGGGGTTTGTGGAGGCCGGACACGGGAACACAGCACATCAGCTTGCTGAATGCTGTGGAGACCGCCGGACCGAGGATGCTTGCCACCGTGGTTCAGGCTAACAGGACGGCGGCAACCGAGCAACCGGATTGGGGAGAGATCGAGGACGCGGCGGAGGGCTTGTGTCCGCAACTCGGCATCGGACTACAGGCTTGGTGCGTGGCCGTGACCGTCATGGGCCGGAGAGCAGCCGCGATCTGCGTCATGCTGATCGAC
>JAAXGF010000363.1 GCA_012267605.1 Alphaproteobacteria bacterium
GAGTTGCGGAAGTCGGGCTAATGCAAGGTGGTGAGCGCCTGCTCGATTCGCCGCCCCTGTTCCTCGCTGATCATGCCGGATAGCACTTTCCCGAAGTGTGGCTGTTGGGCGCCGGAGTGGATGAATTGCCAGCGGTATGCCTTCAGAAAACCGGCCGCGATCTCATCAGCCTCCTCCGTACCGACTTCCCGCCCACAGCTTTTTGAAAAATAACCCGCGTCGGCGGTCGCCTGCGCCTGAAGGACACTATCCACCGCAACGACAAGCTCGATGAACTCGTTGACTGCGCGATCGCGTTCTTCCACCGTGATCGCGGCGTCATGACGTTTCAATTCAATCTCGTCGAGAATGGCGTGCTGACTCTCTTCCCTCCAATGGTAAAGAAACACGTCTTTGAACAGCGCGGACAGATCGCCATCCGGTTCGATGCTTTGGCGATAGTGGAGTTGCGTGAACAGCTCGATATCAAGCGTCAGCATCAGCACGGCCCACTTACTCTTGCTGAGCACTATGGCTGCCACCGCATTCGTATCGGCCTCAAAACGGTAACCCGGCGGAAGAGTGTCCTCGATCATCGCGTCAATACGGCGGAAGAGCTCTTGGTGCTTGAGCTCTTCATCACTAAATCTAACGACTGCCTCTAGTGCCACCTGGTCGCCAAGCCAGTAATCGCGGCTGATCTCCAGCACCTTGGCGTTAATGAAGCGCTCGGCAAAAGCGAACACGTTGGCGTAAGTGCGGCCCTGGATTTGACTCACGAGCTTCTTCTCGTCTTCGGAGATGGTATTGAATTCCGAGACTAGCGATAGTCCGTCAGGAAGATACTTCTCGGCCCTGTCAAAACGACGCCCTCGAATCACATCGTCGTCGATATCCCACCGCACTCTCTTTGATGCGCTGATGCACCGGGCGTACCTGTCAGTATCCAAATTCCCGCTTACAGCGTTCATTTAAGACCTCCCCAATTGTTTTGTGTAGCCGCCACGCTGGGACTAGCCAACGCTCGTTCAAGCCCAAGGTAACGCAATTGGCTGACGTAGCCTACGACTCAGATACCGTCGAAAGGCTGATCTCCCGCCGAAAACCGACGCGTTCGATCACCGTGAACCGCGCCGAAATGTCCTGGGTGTGCATCAAGACACCCGGGTCAATATCATACACGGTTGTCGTATTGCTCGACGCAGACCGCCGATCTTCGGACGAAACATTCGACACGATCCAAAGGGAAATCACTCCAAGCAACCATATGGCGCTCATTGCCGTGAAAAATCGAAAACTGCATCTCATCATTCGTTTCTCCCCAATTGAATGATCTTCGTAGTGGTTGGCTAACGATCTGGCTGGGCCAATTATTCGAATCCAGTGCCAATTATTCGAATCCAATGACTGTGGCTGAGCGGTACGCACTGCAAACGCAAAAACGAAATTGTGGAGGGGCCTCGATCGGGATGCCCTTCAATAACTATCTAAGGCCCCTCCGGTGAATCACGCTGCCGTTGCTTCGGGATTCCGATGCGCGTCGGCAAGGCGGCAGGTTACCGGCACGCCATTGCTCACGATGTCGAGAACTGGCGAAAAGCGCTGAGCTATCGCAATTAAGTCCTGCTTTACTTCGTGTTCGAAGTTCCCCTGGATATCGAACACAACGCGAATCTCGTCGAAGCCATTTCGGACGTTCTCGTTAAGCCCGAGGAAACCCCTCAAATCAAGGTCTCCCTCGAACCGCGTTTCTACGGAAGTGATCTCTATCCCTTGAGCCGCTGCGTGATAAACCATCGAGGTCGTCAAGCAGCCGGCAAGACCATGCAAAACGTATTCGACGGGATTCGGGGTGCTGTCTCGACCCAGCAATTTGGGCGGCTCGTCGTTCACCAATTCGAATGCAGGTGTATAACGAAGCTCTTCGTGCGCGCCATAATAATCATCTACGGTCGAGCGATTTTCGGCCCCATCGACCCATCGATTTTTCACCTTAAACTTAAACGCAGCGACGCCACTATCGGCTTTGACCGCGTCAACCGTGTCAAAAAGCAATTGGCGATCAACGCCATTGAGTATATCGGACATTTCTACCTCGCATCATTCGGGACAATGGGTACACCGCCTAAACAGCGGCCCAAACAGCAAAACAGACTGGTTGGTTCGCGTTTGATACCAACCAGTTGGTTTTATCTCAATATATTTTTTCAGTTTATGAAAAGTCTACTTTTCTCAAGTTTTCTCGGACCAAAATGGGCTGGTCTGGAAATGAGGGTATTGAATCCTCAGACCTATTATCTTAGATTACAAACCGGTCGGTAGGTATAAGAGGTTGAAATGGCGACAAAGGCTGAAAAGACGCGTGAGAGAATCCTTGCCGTGACTCAAGCACTGGTACTGGAGAAAGGATTTAGCGGCACCTCGCTGGACGATGTTCTACGAGAGACGGAACTCACAAAGGGGGCATTCTTCCACCACTTCAAGAGCAAGGCCGAATTGGCGCGAGAGATGGTCGAACGGTACTGGGAGAATGATTGCCAGCTCTTTCTGGGCTTTGCGAAGCGGGCCGAAGAGCTTGCTGACGATCCTTTGCAAGAGACGCTAATTTTTCTGAAGTTGTTCGAGGAGTTCGTTCGATGCGTGACGCATCCTATGCCGGGGTGTGTATTCGCTTCCTACACGTACGAAAGCCAGCAGTTTGATCCCTCGATCCACGAATTCATTCAGGAAGGATTCGACAAACGGGGCGCGATGTACGCAGAAAAATTCGAGGCCGTCTTAAACCGTTACAAGCCGGCCATCGACGTAACCGCGCACGAACTCGCGGAGATGATCATGTCCGTTATCGAGGGCGGGTTCATTTTAGCGCGATCGTACCGCGATCCTGAGTTCATCGCCCGACAATCAAAACAGTTCCGACAATACCTTCAGCTCCTATTTTCCGCCGGAGCCCAGAATTAGCAATCTCGTCGCCACCAAATTGATCGAAGACCAAGGCTTCGAATGGGGCATTTTCATACAGTTATATGTTGATTTAATCTATATGTTGATTTGATCGCGGTCTTGATATCTCTTGTCGGCGTAAGTGGAATCTACAAATATTGACTAGATTTTTCGGATAGATTCCAGCCGATCCAGTTCACCGCCCCAAGCCTTTGGTCCTGGCGTAATTTCCGATGATAAAGAAGTTTCTCCTTGCGCTTGCTTTGCTCGGCGCCGTGGCGCCGGCGGAAGGCGGCGAGACACCCCGAGGCGATTTCGGCTGCCCCCACTGTTTGCCGATGGAGTTTGACCGACTGGTTGTTTTGCTCGCCGATGAAGCACTCCGCGACATGGTCTGCCGACTGTCGGGCGCAGGCTACACGCCGGCACGTTTGAGCATGGCGCTCGGCTTGCCCGAGGGGCAGGTGCTGAGGCGAATCAATACATTGCGCGACTGGGGCTTGGTGCGTCTGGTTCGGCGCGATTCGGCTAAGACCACCGTTGAACCTTTGCCCGGCGAAGGCGGGCGGACGCTGGGGCGATGGGCAGAAAGGTATTGCGATAATGGGAACGGCTGCGGGAAACCGATGGTAAGACGACAAGTGAAAAACAATGCACGTGGAAAAAAGTCGGCTGGCGGCGCGGTTCCGCTTGACGAAGGAAGGGGGCCAACCTTGACGCCGCACTACTGGAATCGGGCGGTCGCCCAACTCCGCAGCGCGGATCCGGTGATGGCAAAAATCATCGCCGGCTACCCGCGACAAAGCCTGATCGGGCGCGGCGACCCGTTCGGCACCCTCGCCCGTTCGATCGTTGGCCAACAGCTCTCGGTCAAAGCGGCAGCCAGCATCTGGGCGAAACTGGTGAACGACCTCGGCAACATTACTCCTAGTAACTTCGTTGCCGCCCAGGAGGACCGCTTGACCGCCTTGGGACTGTCGCGACGAAAGGCACAGTATTTGCGGGAGTTGGGCGTCAATTTCCAAGACGGGCGGCTGAAGCCCGCAGCCTGGAAAAAAGCCGACGACGAAACCGTGATTGCGGAACTGATCGAGGTCAAGGGAATTGGCCGGTGGACTGCTGAGATGTTTCTGATCTTCCACTTGATGCGGCCCGACGTGCTGCCATTGGGTGACATCGGCTTGCGCAAGGCCGTGGCGCGTCACTACAACGACGGCGTCGCCCTGACGGACGCGGAAATCGATTCCATCGCCAAGCCGTGGCAACCTTGGCGCTCCGTAGCGACTTGGTACCTGTGGCGAAGCCTCGATCCCGAGCCGGTGGCCTATTGATCAGCGGATCTGTTTTGCGCATGACAGGGTACGCGGTGGTGTTTAGCGTCGGGCAATATCCAGCATAAAGCTTGCGACAGTGACCTTATCCTGGGTGAGCAGCGTATTGAATAGCGAATAGAGCCCGAAACAATATCGCTCCTTCTCTGCCGCCGTAACGTCCTCGGGGGATTTGTTGAGCAGCATGAAATCGTCCCATTCGAAGCCATGGTGTTCGATCAAATTCTTGGCGAGGACGCTACTCACCGAGTCGAGATCGACCGCATCGAAGTCCCTCTCATTATTTTCGTGGCTTTCCTGAAGCAAACTGTAGGCCGTCATCAGCCCAGCGGAATCGACAGGATCCACATCCAGTGCGCTGGGTCCGCCGACAAAAGCAGAGATACAGCGGTCGGCCTTGCCGGCTTTCGAAAGGGACGCCAGGACCGGCACCAAGCGGCGCACGAACCCGTACCAAGCGTCGGCGCTCGCCTGATCCAGCTCGGCAAGGGGAATGTCTTGTCCCACCGACGACGAATCGTCAGCTAAATTTTCCAACCTCTCGCCCAGCGTCGCAGTCAGGCCGTAGCCAATTAGCAAGCCGAACAGCAGCGGCCACTTCTTTCGCCTCGCCGCGGGCACGCAAAACATCACGGCGACGCCAGCGATATAACACAGGGCGGTGATCACCAGACTGAAGTCCGATTGCCGATCCTATCGGCCCATTCGTCGGAAATCGCGGCGGGGCCAGCCTCTTGGTTAACGAACATCCTCGATCCCGGAGTTACGGAAATTTCGTCCTGCTCCTCGGCACCGTTGACGCCGGGAGCAAAGGTAATGAATTCATACACGCCGACCTTCCTACCGGTCACGTACATCTTGAAGTCACGGCTCTCGCCCGCCTTGACGTCCTGGCAGCCTTGGGGCGACACACACTCGAACGCAATGTCGAGACCCGAAGTATCCCCTCTGGTCTCAAGGGTCAAATCCAGCGCATCCGACGACAGGGCCTTGGCCAATAGATCAAGAATAAATTCGCTGATGCCGTGCGTAGAGATTCGGTTGGTCAAGGTGCCGCCGGTCGCCGAGACAATGGCGCTGGCCTGACCGTTGTAGTCGATTCCCCTTCCAGAACGCTCGGTATTAAGTGCCGCGACAATGACGTTATTGTCGATGAGCGCGGTGATCGCCTCCGTCAGATTCACCGTGGATTCATGGCCCGGCGCGTCGCCGAACCAGATGATCACACGTTTGGCGTCGGGCCTCCACCCGGTGTTTTGTTCACTAGCGATGCCCGGATCCGAACGGCCAAAACCGTCAGTGCGCGCACCTTGGGTAGCCACTTGATGGAGGGCAAACAAATTGCCTTCAGGAACGTCGAAATTACCTCGGCCATCGACATACCAGCTGTGGATAGCGGCCTCGGCGGCAGCCCGCGACTTGGTAATTGGCTGTTGCAATTGATAGGACCGAAAGGCGCTGTTGCCCTCACCGGGATCACCGAGATATCGGCCGACGCCGAAGCCGACGTCGATCCCTTGGAAGCGGGGATCGCCACCACCGATTCTGTCCAAGATTTCCCTGCCCGCGCGCTTTACCGAATAGATGATCGGTTCGGTACTGCCCGTATTATCAAACAGGAAGAACACGTCCACCATATCGTACAAGGCATGCTCCGGTGCGATGTCGGAAACATAGACGGTTTTATCGATCTCAATAGTCTCGCGCACGTCAATTGAGGCCTCGAATGTCGGTGGTTCGATTGATCCTGCGCCCGCCACGCCACCCGCGAGTGCGAATGCGAGGACAAATACGGAGATACGTAGATTCGGAAATCTTGCGACAGAGCGCCGTTCAACCGATCGGCTAGCCTGCTTCACGGCCGCCGCGCGAAAAAGAGGGCAGTTGGCACATACAAATATCGATTAGCGCGATCGCCTTCGGTTGTCGAAGCGACGAAGGACGAGTTGCTGGGCAAGACCGAAATACGATCACTTTCTTCTGCACCGGCAACACCGGGAGCAAATGTGGTGAACGCGTAGTCCCCGATTCGAACGCCGGTTACCGTCATGCGAAAATCCCGGCTCTCGCCAGGTTTGACTTTGTCACAGCCCTGAGGAGAGGCGCAGGAAAAACTGATTTCTAGTCCCGAAGTGTCTCCAGACGTGGCCAAGGTCAAATCAATATCCCGCGCGGAAAGGGCGGAGGCCACGACATCGAGGATGAAATCCGTGATGCCCGCAGTCGAGATGCCGTTGGTCAGGGTGCCGCCCGTTGCCGAAGCAATGGTACTAGCCTGGCCGTTGTAATCGATTCCCCTACCCGATCGCTTGGTGTTCAACGCCGCCACGACGACATTGCTGTCGACGAGCGCATCGACGACTTCGCGTAAATCCACCGTCGATTCGTGGGCCGGGGCATCACCGAACCAAACGATAATTCGGCCGGAATTCGCGCGCCAACCGGTTGCCTGTCCCGTACCGATTCCTCGATCGCTTCGCCCCACCCCGTCCGTTGGAGCACCCTGAGTGGCGACCTGGTGAAGGGCAAAAAAATTTCCCTCCGGATCGTCGCCACCGGAGCCGAGGCGCCAAGCGTCAATCGCCGCGAGCGCCGCGCCGGTATAGGTCGTGATTGGTTGTTGAAGCTGGTAGGAACGACGTGGATGAACGCCCTCGCCGGGGTCGCGTAAATATCGCCCGACACCAAATCCCACATCGATGCCGGCGAATCGAGGATCGCCACCAGCGATACGGTCGAGGAGCCTCGCACTTGCCCGTTTCACAGCCCTGATGATCGGCTCCGTGCTACCCGTGTTGTCGAACAGAAAAAACACGTCCACCAGATCCACAGGCGATTCCGGGTCAACATATACCGTTTTCTCAATGGTGATGGTTTCACGCAGGTCTATGGAGGCCTCAAACGTCGCGGGTTCGATCGCGCCGGCGTCCGCCGGCACCGGATTCAACAGGGCAAACGCAAAAAATGCTGGGGAATAGCCCAGACTGCGAAAATGCGGTCTCATCTTCATGGATCAAGCTGTTGCATTCCAACACGTCAATGCCAAGCGATATTTGTGGCATTTGTTGGACCGACCCGCCGGCACAGTGCCTAGGCGACTTGCGACGATGGCCACGGATGCTTATCCTTTATCCGTACAACAATACCAAGGGGGACAAGGCGGTACCGGTGACGGTGCCCAATGGGAGGCTTCGGTGGGAGATTGGAAAACCAACCCCAAGCAATTTCGGCGACTGGTTCTCGCAGCCCTTGCGAGCGCGGTCGTAGCAACTCCCAGTATGGCAGATTTCGAAGGTGCGGTTGATGCGATCAAGCGCGGTGACTATCGAACCGCCGTGGTCGAGTTTGAGGCACTTGCGGGCGAGGGCAGCGCCGCGTTTCGCGAATACAGCGCTCGCGCTGAAAAGGGCGATCTCGACGTTCAATGGGGGCTGGCCGTAATGTACGAGACCGGCCTTGGCGTGGAGCTCGATTTCCGAGAAGCGGCGCGGTGGTATCGGTTGGCGGCAGAACAAGGTTTGACCAACGCCCAAAAGAAGCTAGCCGCGATGTACGATCTTGGACGTGGCGTTCCCCGGAACTCGGTCGAGTCCGCCAAGTGGATTCGACTCGCCGCCGAGCAAGGAAACGCTGATGCCCAACACGGGCTTGGACGTCTTTATTTTTCTGGGGAAGGTGTGCCCCGCGACATCGCCGAGGCGAGAAAATGGTTCCGGCGCGCGGCCGAGCAAGGCAACGCAAGTGCACAATATATGATGGGTGGTTTTTACCGGCGGGGGACTGGCGTGAAGCAAGACTTCACCACGTCTCTAAACTGGCATTTGCTTGCTGCCGAGCAGGGAGACAGCTATGCGCAAAATGCCCTCGGCGAGATGTATCGTGAAGGCGAGGGTTGCCCTCGTAACAAGGTCTTGGCGCACATGTGGTTCGACCTTGCGGCTGCGCGAGGATGGCGCACGCCACGCGAGAATCGTGATCGGCTGGCAGAAAACATGACCGAGGATGAAATTAAGGAAGCTCGTCGTTTAGCCGAGGAATGGCAACCGGTAAATCAGCGACAACACGTCAGCAGCGTTCAAGCTCCTCAGTAATAGCGAAAAAGACTCTGTCTTATTCGCTGTAACTGACGCGCCATATAGCGCCGCCCACATCGTCGGCGATCAGCAGGCTGCCGTCCTTTGCCACAGCGAGTCCGGCCGGGCGGCCCCAGACTTTCGCGCGCCGTATGCCCTCGGCCCAAAATCCCGTGGCGAAGGCCTCGTAATGACCGGCCGGTCGGCAATCCTTGAAGGGAACGCGTACGACCATATAGCCCCTTGGTTTGGCGGCGTTCCACGATCCGTGCAGCGCGACAAACGCGTCGCCACGGTAGCTTGCGGGGAACTGATCGGAATCATAGAACACCAGCCCCAATGGAGCTGAGTGCGAACGGAACAGCAAATCGGGTATCTTGGTACGCTCGACCAGATCGCGACGTTTTTCGGCGAATCCTGGTTGCGGATTTTGGCCGATATATGCGTACGGCCAGCCGAAAAAGTCACCGTCCTGGATACGCGTAAGATAGTCGGGAACCAGTTCATCACCCAAACCGTCCCGTTCATTGACGACAACATAGACGTCGTCGCTACCAGGATAGACGGCAATGCCGACCGGGTTGCGCAGTCCGGCGGCGAAGGTGCGCTGATTGCCACCGTCCGCGTCGAAGACTTGAACAGTCGCGCGCGGTTCAGGCTCGACGCCGATGTTGCCGTAGGAACCTATGGCGACAAAGAATCGATCACCATCGGGACTGAACACAAGATTGCGGGTCCAATGACCACCCAGTACGCCAAATGCGCCGGCGCGAGTTACGGCCAAAGCCTCGCCGGTCGGCGCGACGGCACTGGGCGAGTAAGGGTATGCCCAAACCCCCATGATATTCGCGACATAGAGGTTTCCGTCGTGTAGCGCCAATCCGTGGGGCCGGCCTCGGCGCTTCAAATACGTATTAATGTATTCAGCTCGACCGTCGCCATCCGCATCACGCAGCAGCATGACCCGGCCCTCCATCGGCTCACTGACGAAAACATCACCGTTCCCCGCCACCGCCAACCACCGCGGGGCTTGCAGGCCGTCGGCGAAAAGGTTTGTGCGGAAGCCCGCCGGCACCTGCAATGTCGCGTTGTTAGGCCGGGCGATGGCCTTGCTTCCATTGGCAACGCCTGGAGTGTCATAGGGTGGCGCCAGAGAATCCGGACGAAACTCGAAATGGTCGCCAACCGATGCGCCCCCCTCTGCGAACCCCTCGGCGGCAAATATAAGTACGCAAAAAATGGCTACGACAGCTAACCAGTGGACCTGCGGCACGGCGCGATTCTCGGACTCTATCCGCGTGTTCGGATCGAATTTGGCAGAGGTGGACTGGCTCATACGGGCTCGTTCGAGTAGCGTGCCACCCCCGGATCATTCATCCGCGCAGGCCACTTCCTCAAAGCGGGGCGAATTCGGCGTTGGCGTCACGCGGTCAAGCGGTGGACAACTCGAACTGCCACTTGAGCTCCTCCTCGTCAAGGGGGTAATCGACGCCGTTCTTGGCGTTGAGCAATTCTGTGCTGGGAATCTTCGCGCCACGGAGCTGTAGCTGGATCGAAGTACGCATACTCAGTCCCGCTTGCCAACCCAAACCAGTCACCGCCTTGGCACTCTTCGACATAAAAATTTTGCGCACAAATTTTGCCTCGACACCGGCGAGAAGAGACAGCGCGGTGATGACGAAGTCGCGATCGCCGCGGTCAAGCGCCTCTATAATCGCATCGTCATCGAGCTCATTCGCTTCAAACGCGCGCTTCGCCCGATCCTCGGAATCCATACCACCATCCACGCCTGAGTCATTGAATCGGTCGGCGACGGCCCGGGCGATCTCGGACGTGGCCTCAGGGGGTAGATCGTGCCGATCCTCGAGAATATGCAACACTGATCGAGCCACGAAATTTGCAATCCGACGAACCGCACGTATTGTCAATTCCGGGTGTTGGGCAAGAGGCTCGTGCCAAACCTCTTGTTCAGGCGCCGCCTCTACGATGCGGTCGAGAGTATCCTCGCGAATTTGGGCGCTCGTATTTGCCAATAATGTGCCGATAGCAGCGCTGTCTTTGGTTTCGACGATGGCATCGCTGACCGGCGCGGTCACCTCGCGGCGATTGGCAACCACGGATAACGCACCTTCGACTGGGCCGGATCGGATCACATCGAGCAAATCCTCATCGCTCAGCAAAGGCGAGAATTCAAGTATCGGTGCGGAAACAACAAGCTCGGCATCTCGCGCCAACGACTAAACCAAAGCGTGTGGAACGGCTTTGGCGTGCTTGATTTCCTCGGCCACGATTTGGCGCACACGTGGCAACTGATCTTCGGCGAACATTTCCAAGATTTCTATCGTCAACTCCCGAATCCGGTCGTGTTCAGAAGTCGGCAAGTCGGGCACCAAACGCGCGATCTTAGCCGCCAACTCGCAGCGCACTTCATCGTCGTGATCGTGGGCGAGTTGGTAATCCGCCTGCCGCGGAGTGCTCGGGTTAGCGGCGATTTCTCGGCGAACATTGGCGGATTCGTCGTCGGTCAAAAAATAGAGAATTTCGGGTTGTGTTTCGTTGCGGTTCGCTAGCGCGGCCCGAACCTCGGCATCATCGTGGCAAGCAATTTGCTTGGCTTGTTCATAGCTAATGCTCGGGTTTTGCTTCCCTTCCAGAAGCTGCTTAATGAGCCGTTGCACGATCTATCCCTTTCCCGATTCAATGTAATCTTCGGCGACCGAGAGGGTCGCCTTACCAGCGCGTTTTGCCTGATACATCGAGGCGTCGGCGCGGGCGATCAGCCCCTTGAGCGTCTCACCCGTCCCCGGATCAAAAACAGCGATACCTACTGACGCCGCGAGCGGCTTGTCCGGGCTGGCAGAGAAAGGGGCCAGACGGTCCGCTGAGGAAATCAAGCGCGCGCCTCTTGCGTGAGCACCCTCGCGCGTCGTGTCCTCGATCCACAATGCGAATTCATCCCCGCCGAGCCGGGCAACGATGTCGCTGCCACGACCACCTTCACAAATGATCTCGGCCCACGCCTTAAGGGCGGCATCTCCTTGTCCGTGACCGTGCACGTCGTTGACGGGTTTGAAATTGTCGAGATCGGCGTATAGAAGCGCCGCCATTTGTCCGTTTCTCCGGACGGCGGCGATCCGTTTTTCCACCTCGGCCAGGAAGGCGCGGCGGTTAAGCAAACCGGTCAATTCGTCCTCCCGCGAGAGTGCTGTTAGCGCTTCGTGTTTGGCGATCTGTTCGATGGCAATTCCTAGGTGTGCCGCCACACCGCCGAGAAGCGTGCGATCATCGGATTCCCAACCCCTATCGTTGAATTCGCGATAGAGACAGATTATCCCGACGATTCGGTCCCGTAGGCGAATTTCCGCCGCCAATACACGACCCAAGTCGGTCTCCACATCGGGCGAATCAATTCCAGATGTCACCAACTGGTCTATCGATTCCACAGGCCCTTCGCCGTACGCGGCGGCATTTTCGAAAGTATCGCCGGCCCGATACCGGTAAATGCAGCATAGTTTGGCGCCGAGTGCGTGCCCGATCGCCACTGCGGCCCGACGAAGCACCTTCTTCGATTCGACCTCGTCGCGAATCGTGTTGACGAGTTCGGCCAACAATCTTTCCCGGTTGTGAGCGCGTTTCAATTCTGCCTCGCGACGCCGCAATTCGGTGACGTCATGGCAAACCCCACGCGCACCAAGCCAACGCCCATCTGCGTCGAAACGAGGCACGCAGGATGTGGACAGGCAGCGCTCATCGCCCGTAGAGCCGCGCATCCATACGTCTACGTTTTCCTTTTCCTTTCGAGCGTGAAACGGCAACCGTTTGCTGTCGCTGCGCGCGTCGAAGTCTCCTGGACGCCGCGTGGTAAACTGCTTCGCGGTGTATCCCAACGCCCCCCCAGGAGAAACGAAATCGAAGCCGCCGTCGGCATTAGTCTCCCAGGCGAAGTCACTGGAACATTCGACGAAATCCTTGTAGCGCTGGCGAGAGTCCATCAGTGCGGTGCGTAAATTGTGGTCGTAGGTCGTATCGTTTGGGAATTATATAGTTGACTGAACATCGAACCTTGCACCGCACTTACCGTTGCCGCGTGTCGATGACCGCTGCGGCGCATAACCAGTTGGATTCGTTGTTTAGGGATTG
>JAAXGF010000112.1 GCA_012267605.1 Alphaproteobacteria bacterium
TTGAACGACACCGGACGGCCGCTCTTCGCGTCGAACACCACGACGCCCACCGGCGAGGTCTCGATCAGGGCCTCAAGGTCGGCCCGCGCGCGCTGCTCGTCGCGCTGGGTGCGCGCGTTGGAGATCGCCGATGCCGCTTGGGAGGCAAACAGCATAAGCACCCCTTCGTCCTCGTCGGTGAACTCCGCGCCGTCCGCCTTCTCGGCCAGGAAGAAGTGGCCGACGTCGACGCCCCGGTGGCGCATCGGCGTGCCCTGGAAGGTCCTGGAGAAGATCCGGGCGGGCGCCATGCCGAGCGAGCGGACGTAGCCCGATAGGTCAGCGAGCCGCAACGGTCCCGGCAGGTCGCGCAGGTGCTGGAACAGGCGGATGCTGTCGGGCCAGGTGGCGAGCTCCTGCTCTTCCTCGGCGGTGAAGCCCGAGAACACGAACCGCCAACCCTCGGCGCACGAGGAACAATCTGTGATGCCCGGATACAGGATTCCTCGGCGGTCATGTTTAGGGAAAGCAGGATCGGACGTCAGGATGGCGACTAAATCTGGGCGCGGAGCGTCCGCAACGGTGTCGACGATAACCCATGGTTCATGCTTAATAAGGCATGAGTAAACACGGAAAATCAGAAGAAATTGGCCTGACCTGGTGTTTCTGGCCAACCGGCTATCCCGGCGCAGCACAATTTCTAGCCCAAGGCGACCCATCAATATAAGGTCTTATCGTGCGCGTCTAATCGCCAAATGGCGTTAATGTCTCACGGGGGGGTATTCGCCTCATGGATTTTGATTCGAAATGACGTTTGGTTTGGGTGATCAGTTGCTTGTCTGGATAAATCGGCTAACTGGGTACAAAAAAGCATGGCAAATATTGCGCCCGAAGCTGTTCTTTTTTGTCGTCCTGTGTCTGTCGTCTTACGGGTTCGATAAATTTCTCTGTGGAAGCACATTTTGTTCCGCGAATCCGGCCAACGCCGCGCAAAGTTTATTCGGCAATGCAAGCGCGGCGGCCAAGTCAAATCAACAACTTTCACACGATGGCGTTTACCCGATTCGTCTTGTCAAGGGGATGCAATAATTTCTACTACAAATTCTCAAATCTAGGATTCGTGACGTGTGGCCCGCGCGGCTACCCGGCATCTGCGCTGGGCGTTTTGGAAAAACGGCTGCCGCGACGGTAACGGGAGAGGTACGACGCGGCAATGGCTTCGATTGGTGTCGGCGAAATGCCTAGCTCGGCCAATCCGGGCGCCTTGCGGGCGGCGACGTTGTCGCGGCGCAATAGGGTGACCTGATCCGGCGTTAACGGCGGCTTAGGCAACCACTGGAGAAACGCTGCGTTAATTTCCGCCATCCACATCGGCAGTGGCACCAGAAAACGTCGGCGCCGAGTTTCCTTGGCAACCAAGGCAAACACGTCGCGCAGGCTCATCGTTCTTGGCCCGCCAAGTTCATAAATCCGGCGTTTGGTGTCGGCGTCATCGAGAACCCGAAAGATGGCGGCCGCCACGTCACCAACATAGACCGGTTGGAACCGAGTCTTTCCGCCACCGAACAGGGGCAGGGCCGGGGATAAACGGGCCATCTCTGCGAAACGGTTGAGAAAATCGTCGTCGGGACCGAATACCACGCTGGGCCGGACGATGGTGACACCGGGAAAGGCCTGGCGCGCTGCGGCTTCGCCGGCCGCCTTGGTGCGGGCGTAAACCGATTCGGATTTCGCGTCGGCTCCAATGGCAGAGACCTGGACTAGTCGCTCGACACCAGCGGCTGCACAGGCCTCGGAAACCCGCCGCGCCCCGTCCGCGTGGATATCCTGGAACCGTTGTCGGCCCCGCTCAAACAGGATACCAACGAGATTGACCACGCCCTGGGCGCCCGCAACCGCCGCCGCGACCTGAGCATCATCGCGTATATTCGTCGCAAGCGGCACGATCTGGCCGACATCGCCGAGCGGTTTGAGGAACAGCGCCGCGTTGGGATGACGAACGGCTACGCGCACGCGCACACCAGCCTCCGCCAATCGCTTGACAATGTGACGGCCGAGAAATCCCGAGCCGCCGAAAACTGTGACCAGCGTCCCCTCAATCATAGGGAAAGCCTAACATCTTGAGGCAGGCTCCGGCTGTCGCTATACATGGCGCTATTCATAGCATGTTGGGGAATGGTGGACAATAACACCAATCGACTCAGACCGCTCACCAACCTGTTGCGCAACTAGAATCTAAAGGGACGGACAAATATGAGCCCACAAGAACTTGAAAGCACGGCACAGGCGCTCGTCGCACCCGGCAAGGGGATCCTTGCCGCCGATGAAAGCACGGCAACGATCGGCAAGCGACTGGCGTCGATCAACGTCGAATCCAGCGAGGACACCCGCCGCTCGTACCGTCAACTGCTGTTTACGACGGGTGGCGCCGGCGAATTCATCAGTGGCGTCATCTTGTATGACGAAACCATTCGGCAATCTACCAGCGACGGCCAAAAATTCGTCGACGTGATGGTCGCCAACGGCATGATCCCGGGTATTAAGGTCGATACCGGCGCGAAACCGCTGTCCGGCGCCCCCGATGAAAAGGTGACCGAGGGCCTTGATGGCTTGCGCGACCGGCTGAACGAATACCGGGAACTTGGTGCGCGTTTCGCCAAGTGGCGCGCGGTTATCACCATCGGCGATAGCATTCCCAGTAGCCATTGTATCCTAGCCAACGCCCAGGCACTCGCGCGCTACGCCAGCCTATGCCAGGAGGCCGGCATCGTGCCTATCGTCGAGCCTGAGGTATTGATGGATGGCAACCACACGATCGAACGTTGTTTTTCCGTAACCGAAACGACCTTACACACGGTGTTTCGTACGCTGTTCGAGCACGATGTGCTACTCGAAGGCATCTTACTTAAGCCGAACATGGTGATTTCTGGCACCAAGTGCCCCCGCCAGGCGGGGGTCGAGGAAGTCGCCAGCGAAACCTTGCGGTGCTTGCGGCGCGTCGTACCGGCAGCGGTGCCGGGTGTGGTTTTTCTTTCCGGCGGTCAAAGTGACGAGGATGCCACCGCGCATCTCAATGCGATGAACACGATGTGCGAGGCTCCGCCGTGGCAACTCAGCTTCTCCTACGGCCGTGCTTTGCAGGCGCCACCGCTCAAGACGTGGAGCGGAAAAGTGGAAAACATCGCCGCAGCGCAGAGCGCATTTTACAAGCGCGCCAAGCTAAACGGGGCAGCCCGGGACGGGCGTTATAACTCGTCGATGGAAGCGGAGAAACCCGCGGCCTGGAGGCGGTCAAGGCCGACCAATTGGATTCGGCGTCGAACGACGCGTCTTCCGAGCAGCACTGCCGGCTGTATTTGATCACCCGGCCGGTAGTGCCAGATTTTCAGTTCGCTGGAACTGCGGAGGCGCTCGCCGCAGCTCTCGACGCGGGAGACGTGGCCTGTGTCCGTCTCGCTTTGGGTACCCATGACGAAGACATCGTGACGCGCGCGGCCAAAGCGCTGATGCCCGAGTGTCACAGCCGCGGCGTCGCCTTCATCCTCAGCAATTCAGTCAGCGTCGCCTGCGCGATTGGCGCAGATGGCGTGCACCTCAGTGATTCTGTCGGGGTCGGCCCTGCCCGGCACACCTTGGGCGCCGATGCCATCATCGGCGTCTGTTGTGGCTTCTCCCGCCACGCCGCCCTGGTGGCGGCAGAAGCCGGCGCAGATTATGTAGCCTTTGGACCCGCCTTCCCGGCTAATCGTGGTACCGAGGAACGGGCTCATGGAAAGGGCTCATTGGCCGCATCGCCGGATGTATTAAAGGCAATCGCCTGGTGGCACGAGATCACCGTCGTTCCTTGTGTCGCGTTCAGCGGCATACGGGCTGACAATCTTGAGGCGCTCGCTACAGCCGGAGCCGATTTCTTGGCTGTAGGTTCGGCCCTGTGGGCGGAAGCCGACGGCGTGCCATACGCAGAAGTGTCCGCCGTCGCGCGCAACATGTCCGGGCTGAACGCCGCCGTTGCCAGGGCCCGGATGAACTGCTAGGGTCCGCGCCGGATTTCGGAAATGGGCAGCGTTCCAACGGGGGAAAAATTCCGGGCGTCGGGGAACCCGGAACGGAAAAGCAATGCGCATCAACGGAAATGCAATTCGGCCGGGTATGGTGATCGAACATAAGGATCGCCTGTGGGTCGCAGTCAAGATTCAGCATACCCAACCCGGCAAGGGCGGCGCCTATCTGCAGGTCGAGCTGAAAGACATCCGCGACGGTACCAAGCTGAACGAACGGTTCCGGGCGTCGGAAGCCGTCGAGCGCGCGCGTCTGGACGAAAGGCAATGCCAATTCCTGTTTGCCGATGGCGACCTTCTGACCTTCATGGACAACGAAACCTTCGATCAATTCACCTTGCCAGTTTCTTTGGTCGGCGATCAGGCGGTATTTTTGCAAGATGAAATGGTGGTAACCGTGGAGAGCCACGAGGGATCTCCGCTGGCCGTGCGCCTGCCAGATACAGTGGTCCAGACCGTTACCGAAACCGAGGCGGTGGTTAAGGGGCAAACCGCTGCTGCGTCATTCAAACCTGCAGTGCTCGACAACGGCGTTCGGGTGATGGTGCCTCCGTTCGTCGAGACAGGCACCCGTGTGGTCATCAACACCGCGGATTCGACTTACCGCGAACGCGCGCGCGACTGATCGGCGCATGGCGCGCCAGTCCGCACTGATCACCGTCATGACGAACGCGGCGTACCGCGCGGCGCGCGGTTTAAAGCGTGATTTTGGCGAGGTCGAACAACTTCAGGTATCCACCAAGGGACCAAGTGATTTCGTCGCCGCCGCAGATCTTCAGGCCGAAAAGATTCTGCGCGACGAATTGGCGCGGGCACGACCGGAATATGGATTTCTGCTCGAGGAAGGGGGCGTCGTCGAAGGTACCGACCCACGAAGGCGCTGGATCATCGATCCGCTCGACGGAACCCTGAATTTTCTTCACGGAATTCCCCATTTCGCTATCTCGATTGGACTTGAGCGGGACGGGCAAATTGTCGCCGGCGTAATCTACGAACCTTTGCGCGACGAAATGTTTTGGGCCGAACTTGGCGCCGGCGCGTTCGTCAACGATCATCGCCTTCGGGTTTCGACTCGCGGCAATATGGGCGATTCTGTGTTCGCAACCGGCGTGCCGTGGCGCGGACGGCCAAACCATCGATCATTTCTCTGCCAGCTCGAGGCAGTCATGGCGGTGTCCGCCGGGATTCGCCGATTTGGTTCTGCAGCGCTTGATTTGGCCTATGTCGCTGCCGGCCGTTACGAGGGGTTTTGGGAAAGTAGCCTGAACCCTTGGGACATAGCCGCCGGTGTGCTTTTGGTACGCGAGGCCGGCGGTTTCGTAACCACCATCGACGGCAGTCGGGAGGTGATACGCGCACCAAGCATTCTCGCCGTGAACGACCGATTGCATGGGGCGTTAATGGCGGTGTTAGCCCAGGCCGCGCCATCGCCGGACGGGGCTTAGCTGGTGGGGGTGTTGTTGATTCTTGTTGTAAAACGACCCGTGCGCTATGTTTCTCTAGTGAATTCAAGGTTCGGGCTACGGAACAGATGGGGGAAGGGTTTAAAGTGTTTTCGGCGCAAGATGCTGCCGCCAAGCATGACAGGTCCGGCACTACATAGGTGATAGCGGAGTTACATTTTCGAAGGGTTGAAAACGACCGTGCAAGACCCAGGGACGCCATGCCTCGCGAAAAACCGAGACAACGCGCCCGCGGGCACTGAATTCGCCCGCAAATCGCGAAACTTGTCGCCGACATTGCCTAAATTGGCGGCGATGGCCGGTCTGCTCACTTCATTCGGCATTATCCCATGGAGCGCTTTGGTCGCTCAGGATGTTGTTGTAGTTGGCCACGGAACGCCTGAGGTAGAGGTCAATTATGACGTGCTCGACGCCTTAGACGGGCGGCCCGTTGTATTGAATGCCCTCATCCCACCCGGTCTTGAAGTTAGACACGGCAGTGCGATCCGCCTGGTATCGCCCGCAGAAGAGACTCAGCGTATCCCACGTCCGCCCGCGTCAAAACCATTTGAGGCTCCTTCAGCGCCTCTGATTCCGCCAGCGCCGCCTCCAGTTCGACCCATCGCGTCTTCGCCCGCTGAGGCACTCCAAATTTCTGAAGTGCCGGCTTCTCCGCCAACCGACGCACCAACTGCTCCACCGCCTCCGCCACCCATGCCAAGTGCGGCTGAGGATACGGCCCCGCCGCGGGTCGATGCGCCTTCACCGGTGACCATCGATTCTGAGCCGGTCAGCCCAGATACCGTTGAGCCAGAATCGAACTTGCAAGAACCGGGCGCACCGGAGCCGATCGCGCCAGCCGCAAAGCCGACGGTCGATGTGGCAGCACTACCAGCCTCCCCATCGCTCGCGGATGGCACGCCGCCCCCCACGGAGGAAGGAGCGTTACGCATCATCTTCGCCGGCGATGGCGTGGATCTACCGGTTGACGCGAAAAAAAACCTTGACGCCATCGCCACCCAATTAGCCGCGGATGAAGCATTGAGGGCGCAGGTTAAGGCTTACGCCGCTGGATCGACCACAACGGACAGTGCGGCACGTCGGCTCTCGCTTTCAAGAGCCTTGGCCGTGCGCGGTTATCTTATCGAACAGGGGGTACGGTCCACGCGTATCGATGTTCGGGCCTTGGGAAACAAATCCACAGACGGTCCAAGAGAGCGTGTCGACGTCGTCGTTGCAAAACGCTGAACCGCGGGTCGGTGCGGCAAACGGGACCATGAGTCGCCCGCGCGTTTTTCTTACGAGGATGTTCATTTTCGTGGCCATCGTTGTCGCTATCGCGGTGCTGCTATTCACCACGATTAGAGGCGCTTTCTTTGCCAACCCGGCGCTCAATGGATTAATTCTCGGCGTTCTCGCCCTTGGTGTCGTCTATATTTTCCGGCAAGTTCTAATGCTGTACCCAGAGTTGCGATGGATCGAGGGATTTCGTCGCAAACAGACGGGCCTCGCAACCCCCGCCTCTCCTCGTCTTTTGGCGCCCATGGCCACTATGTTGGGCGATAAGGGTGATCGTGTTTCGTTGTCGTTCTCGTCCATGCGTTCATTGCTCGACGGGATTGGCGCCCGGCTCGACGAATCTCGCGACATGTCGCGTTATTTGATCGGATTGCTCATTTTTCTTGGCCTTCTCGGCACATTTTGGGGATTGCTAGAGACCATCAATTCGGTTGGACAGGTTATCAAAGGTCTCTCGGTCTCCGGCAGCGAAAATCTCGCCGACGTGTTTGATCAGTTGACCACCGGGTTGGAGGCACCCTTGGCCGGCATGGGAACCGCGTTTAGCTCGTCGTTATTCGGGCTTGCCGGTTCCCTTGTGCTCGGGTTTCTCGATCTTCAAGCCAGCCAAGCTCAAAATAGATTTTTCAACGAACTCGAGGAATGGCTTTCCGGCCTCACCCGATTGGGTGCCGCGACCAGTTTGGCCGAAGGTGGCCAGGCAGTGCCCTCTTACGTTGGAGCGCTGCTGGAGCAAACGGCAGATAGCTTGGAGAATTTGCAGCGCACCATGGCCCGAAGTGAGGAATCTCGTAACGCCGCTGACGCCAACATGATCGAGTTGACGGAAAGGCTTGCCGCGATTGGCGACCAGATGACCGCCGAGCAAGCGTTGCTCGAGCGCATCGCGGAAAGCCAGACAGAACTGAAGCCGACGCTTGACCGGCTTGCCCAGGCGAGCGAAGGGCGGGGCACTGGTGTCGACGAGGCCAGTCGGGCGCACATTCGCAACATCGACGTACACCTCAATCGGTTGTTGGAAGATTCGACCACCGGTCGTCGCCAATTGATAGATGAGATGCGTAGCGAATTCCGGTTGCTCGCCCGCACCATCGCGGCGATCGCCGACAGCGAGAAAACCTAGTGCCCGAGAATTCACGGCGCCAGCTCACGACGAGTTGCCATACCTGGCTCCGGCGTCCGCCTAATCGTTGGGGCGCTGTGACGAGGGACGGCGGTTAACTATCGCCATGGCCGTTCGAACGCGCCGAGCGCCCGGGACGGCGGACATGTGGCCAGGGTTTGTCGACGCCCTGACCACTCTGTTGCTTGTTATCATATTCTTGCTTGTCGCTTTTGTGCTCGCCCAGCACTTCCTAAGTTTGATCGTTGCCGGCCAAGACGAGGCGCTCGACAAGTTGAGTGAAGAAGTGGAGGCTCTGGCCGACCAACTGGCGCTCGAGAAAAAAACCAGCAATTCGCTACGTCTCAATCTTGATCACCTAACCGCTGAGTTGGCGAGCTCGATCGACGCACGCGACGGGCTGGCATCACGCCTTGCTGAGGTTTCTGCCGAGCTAACGATGGAAAAGGGTACCGTCGCGGCTCAAGGCGAAGAGATCGCCAAATTACGCGCCACCCTAATGGCCGAGCGTGAACGCGCCGACGAACTGGCGGCACGTCTCGGTGTGGAAGAACAGCGGATTGCCGCCGCCGAGCGGGAAATTGCGGCGCGAGATCGGCGTATCGGGGTGCTTGGCGAATCGCTGAGCGCGCGCTCGGCCGATCTCGAGAAGGAGCGTCGTCTGTCGGAAAAATCCCGTAATCGAGTAGACCTCTTGAACCGGCAAATTCTCGCTTTACGCCAACAGCTCGCGGGAATTGCCAAGGCGTTGGACGCCGCGGAGGACAAGGCGGCGGCACAAAAGGTTGCCATTGCCGAATTTGGTAAGCGTTTGAACGTTGCCTTGGCGTCGAAAGTTGCGGAATTGGAACGCTACCGGTCCGAATTCTTCGGCCGATTGCGGGACGTTCTGGAAGAGCGAATCGATATCCGCGTCCAAGGCGATCGGTTCGTCTTTCAGTCCGAGGTCCTGTTCGCCACCGGATCAGCCGAGGTCAGCGCGCGCGGCCGCAACGAGCTAACCACCCTCGCCGCCGCGCTGCTCGATATCGCCAAGGCAGTGCCAGACGACCTGCCCTGGATCCTGCGGGTCGACGGACATACGGACAAAGTGCCGATCAAAACCGCACGTTTCCCGTCGAATTGGGAGCTGTCCACCGCGCGAGCATTGTCAGTTGTACATTTCCTGGCACAACAGGGTGTGCCCGCCCATCGCCTTGCCGCCACAGGATTCGGCGAATTCCAACCCCTGGATCCGGATCTCAGCGACGCGGCGTATCAACGCAACCGACGAATCGAACTCAAGCTGACCACCCGTTAGCTTTTCTCAATCAAATTGATGAACTAGCCCGACTTCCGCAACT
>JAAXGF010000103.1 GCA_012267605.1 Alphaproteobacteria bacterium
TCCTACCGCATGGCCAACGCTATCCTGGCGGTCAAGGCGGCCTATGAGAAAGCACGCACGGGCGAGGCCTTTCCGGACCCCGAGCGGCCTCATCAGCATGGCTATTTCCCAGGGTCACCAAGCAATTCAAGACACAGCCTACGGGCAGTACTCATATGATGCGGAAAATGACCGTGGAACCTTGATCAACGTCCGCACCTACGCGGCCCGCTGTGTTAATCCACCCGAGGGTATGGCTAGCCTTGACTGGATCGAACAAGGTTTCCCCGGCGCGGAATGCGCACCGAGCAAGCCTATTGGTATCGTATCTAATTTGGACACGCGCGAAGTGTCCCCGTTCACCAAACTTGTGGCCATCGTCATCGATGGCCTGGTGTATTCGGCTTGGTTATTCATCGTCTCCATCGGATTAACGCTGAAGTACGGTGTCATGCGCGTGCTCAATGTCGCCCACGGCAGCCTCTACGCCATCGGGGCCTATGCCGCCGCCACGCTTGTCGGGGTCTATTTCGCCACGGGCAACCCACCAGCCGGAGTCTATTTGCTATTGCCGACCGCTGCGATCGGCTGGGGAATCGTCTGTGGACTGCTCATCGAACGAGGAATCCTCCGCCTCATGTACGGACGCGACGAGGTGGTTCTGGTACTCGTGACGTACGCCGTGTTCTTGGTGCTCGAGGACGTCATGAAGTTGCTTTGGGGTGTCGATCCGTATTTCGCCTATCAGCCGTACGGGCTGTTGGGAAACGTCGAGCTAATTGGCGTTGGTTATGCGGTCTACGAACTCGGTTTGGTTGCCGTGGCTTTGATCAGCGGCACCGCCATTTGGTGGTGCCTCAACCGCACTCACATGGGGAAGCTCCTGGTGGCGGTCATAAATGACCGGGAAATGGCCGCGGCCTCAGGAATAAACGTCACTTTGATCTTCACCGTGACATTCGTTCTGGGCGCCGTCCTCGGTGCCTTGGGGGGTGCCTTGACGGCGCCGACGACTTCGGTTGTCCCTGGCATGGGAGTGGAAGTCATCGTGCTCGCATTCGCGGTCATCGTCATCGGTGGCTTGGGGAGCATCGGTGGCGCCATGATCGGTGCGCTCATCGTCGGCTTGTGCAGAGCCGCTGCGGTTCACATGTTGCCGGAGGTTGAACTCTTCGTCATCTACGCGGTGATGTCGCTGGTTCTCGTATTCCGCCCGCACGGGCTGTTTGCCAGCCCCGAAGCACGCAAAATATGAACCCGGCAAAGCTATGACAGCGTCCCCGGCCAAGGACCGCACCGTCCCGGTACTCGCCCTGGCATTCGCGGCAGTCGCATTGCTCGGTGCGATGGCCCCCGGCTGGCTTGTATTCCTGATGCAGATATCGCTCGCAAACGGATTGGTCGTACTCGGGGTGATGGTGCAAATGCGCGCCGGTTTGGTGTCGTTCGGGCAAGGTCTCTATTTCTGTCTCGGGAGCTATGCCGCCGGAATGGCCGGCAGTTTTTTCGGCATCACAGATGCCTTCGTATTACTGCTTCTCGGCATCCTCGTATCGGTGGCCGTAGCAGCTGTTCTCGGGCTACAGATGGCACGCTACCGAGAGATTTTCTTCGCCATGCTGAGTCTGGCCTTTTCAATGGTGCTTTATGGGCTATTGGTAAAAGCGGAAGTACTTGGCAGCACCGATGGTTTCAACGTCCCGAACGCGACATTTTTGGGCTACGCGCCAAGCGGGGACGATCTTCAATTGGCGGCGTTCCTCTTGACCTGCGTGATTTGCTTTGCCCTCGCGGTAGCAATCCATGCCTATCTTCACGCGACCATGGGGTACATCGGCGACGCTATTCGCCAGAACGAGGTTCGCGTCGAATTCCTTGGCGTTTCGGTCGAACGGGCCATTCACCTCAAATACGTCATCGCAGCGGCGATATCGGGCATTGGTGGCGTGCTGACAGCCATTGCCGTGGGACATGTCGATCCTGGCCTCGCCTACTGGACCACTTCCGGTGAGTTCGTATTTGTCGCGTTATTAGGCGGTACGGGAAACATAGCCGCGCCGTTCATTGGCGCCTTCGTGCTCGAATTCGTCCGCACCTACGCCTTCGAGTATTCGCCGGAGACATGGCAAATGGTGTTGGGCGCAACCATGTTGGCGGTCATTTTGTTCCTACCCGGCGGCCTATGGTCGCTGACGAAAAAGTGGTCCCGTGCGCGAGAACGCCGAGAGAGCTGAGATGGCCGTAATTCTTGAAGCGCGAAACCTACAAATGCGTTTTGGCGCCGTGGTCGCCGTGGATGACATCAACGTCAGCGTCGGCGAAGGAGAGGTGATCGGCATCATCGGCGCCAACGGCGCTGGCAAGACGACCTTTGTCAACATGGTCACCGGTTATTTGACCCCAACCTCGGGACAGATCTTTTTTGAGGGCCGAGATGTCACGGCACTAGACCCGCGCCAAATCACTCGTTTGGGAATTTGCCGATCATTTCAAATTGCCCAGTTGTTCCCCGAATTCACGGTGCTGGACAACGTTCTCGTTGCCCTAGGAATTGCCAAGCGCCGATTTTTTCGCCCTATGGTGCGGCCGGACATGGTAACCGCGGGATTGCGCGTTCTTGAACACTACGGGCTGTCCGAGCACGCCGAGCGCACGGTCAGTACCTTGCCGCAAGGGACGCGCAAGCTCCTCGACATCGCCTTGGCCACGGTCGAAGATCCTAAGATTGTGCTGTTGGACGAGCCGACGAGCGGCGTTGGCGTGGACGAGAAATTTGGGCTGATGAAGACTTTGATGGCGGCCCTACAAAACCAAGGTGCCACCGTGCTCTACATCGAACATGACATGGATTTGATCGAACGCTACGCGCACCGGGTAATCGCCTTCTACGACGGCAAGATAATCGCTGACGCGCCGCCGGCGGAAGCCTTCGCTGACGACGCCGTGCGCGAATTCGTGATTGGTGCCGAGCTGCACCGCCAACCAAAGACGGAAGATTACGGCAATGGCGAGTCCTCAGCCTCGAGCGATTCATGCTGACGGTCACCGATCTCAGTTTGTCGATTGCGCGGGCTAATATTCTCCACGATGTCGATCTGCATGTCCCGGTCGGCGCCTTCGCCGGGCTGATCGGCCGAAACGGCGCCGGCAAAACGACCTTGATGCGCAGTGTGATGGGTCTTATCAAACCCGATAAGGGCAGCATCGCACTCAACGAATGCGATCTAAGCTCCCAACCTGCGCACATGCGCGCCCATCTTGGCGTTGGCTATATGCCGGAGGATCGGCGCCTGGTCGCCGAATTCACCGTCGAGGAGAACGTCCTGCTGCCAAGTTGGGCGACGCAAGCAATTGATTCGGCGGAGCGTTTGAGTTGGATTTATGGTTTGATGCCGGAGGTCGCCAAATTCGCCACTCGCCGTGCCTTGCAGCTAAGCGGCGGGCAGCAGAAATTGGTCGCGCTGGCGCGCGCACTGATGTGCGGCCGCCGGTTACTTCTGCTCGACGAACCCTTCGAGGGCGTCGCGCCGGCGCTGTCACGACGGCTGGCCGTGGTTATCAGCCAATTGAGATCCGAGGGATTGACGGTATTGTTGTCGGAATCGGATCACGTTCATTCGGCCGACTTGCTGGATCGGCTGTTCGTCATCGAACGTGGCGTGGTCGCGAAAAGATGATATTGGAAAGACATCGCGGCGCCGGTTTTTGCCTAGGAGCGCCAAAAGGCACGTTACCAACTGGAGGCATACGATGAAAATCAAGGCCGCGGTGCTCCACGAGATGGGCTTACCGCACCCCTATGCGGAAAGCCAACCGCTGGTGATCGAGGAGGTAGACCTCGATCCACCCGGCGAGGGCGAGGTGTTGGTCGAAATCAAAGCTGCAGGTTTGTGCCATTCCGATCTTTCGGTGATCAATGGTAACCGCCCTCGACCGACTCCCATGGCTTTGGGCCACGAAGCAGCGGGTGTCGTGCGCGAACTCGGGCGCGGCGTCGACAATTTCGCCGAGGGCGATCACGTGGTCATGGTGTTCGTGCCGAGTTGCGGTAGGTGCTTGCCGTGCTGGGAAGGCCGACCGGCTCTATGCGAACCGGGTGGCGCGGCGAATGTTGCCGGATCGTTGTTTTCGGGTGCCCGACGCCTACGCCTGAACGGAAAAGAACTTCATCATCACTTAGGCGTCTCGGCGTTCTCCACCCATGCCGTCGTTTCCCACCAGTCGCTTGTCAAGGTGCACCCGGACCTACCGCTTCACCAAGCCGCACTGTTCGGCTGCGCTGTGCTGACCGGGGCCGGCGCGGTGCTCAATACCGCCAAGGTCGAGCCGGGCAGCAAGGTAGCGGTGATCGGTCTCGGGGGCATCGGGCTCAATGCCTTGCTTGCCGCCAAACTGGTCGGTGCAGAGCGAATCGTCGCCATTGACGCGCTGGACGAAAAACTGGATTTCGCTAAGCAGCTCGGTGCCACCGACGCGTTCAACGCCATGGATGAGGATTGCGTCGCACAGGTGCGCGAGGCCACCAACGGTGGTGTCAACTACGCCATCGAAGCGGTGGGTTTGGTCAAGGCGCTGACGCTTGCGTACGACATTACCCGCCGCGGCGGCACCACGGTTACCGCGGGTCTCGCCCACCCCAAACATAAGCTGGAAATTCAGCAAGTGAGCTTGGTCGGCGAGGAGCGAACCCTCAAGGGCAGCTACATCGGTAGCTGCATCCCGGCGCGCGACGTTCCCCGTTATGTCGGCCTGTACCAACGCGGCTACCTACCCATCGATCGGCTGACCAGCGATCGAATCGGCTTCGACGAATTGAACGCGGCCTTCGACCGCCTGGCATCGGGACGCACCGTCCGGCAGATTTTGGAGCCTCGGTAGATCCTATCGGCCGCCGTCGGTTGAATTCAGTTTGATTTATCGAACTCGGCGTGAAATCACCGCTTGACCGCGCATTCATCATCGTTTGTGCACCAAGAGCGCGCCAGTTTGTTCATTCTCTTGCGCGCATCCTCGGACGCAGGAACAACAATCCATTGGCTGTGCTGGTTATTGGTGAGATTGACCAGCCCAGCGGCTTTAAGGCTGTTGATCGCGCTCATGATTCTAACTCTGGGAATACCTGTCACCTGCACCAGCGACGTGACCGCAAGATCGGTATAGGGAACACGGCAAACGATTGTCCGTTGCACCGGATCGGAATGGATACGGACGATAGATTCCACTTCCTTCAACCATGATGCGACATCAAGGCTCTCGCTCCGCTTGTCGATTTCTCTCTCGGCCTTTTTTTCAGCTTCCCTTTGCGCCTTGATTTCCTCAACCTGTTCGTAGCCGTTGACGATGGGTGTGTCGTTGTCGCTGAAATAGGCGTCCAGCGTCCATGGTTCGGGATGATCAAGGTCCGATGTCTTGGCGGACGTCGGGTACGCCACAATGAGCGCTGCCGTCGCGGTTGCGACGCACATAATTCCCGAGCATGCCATTCCTAGCTTGCCATTCTCGGCTATTGGCTCCTATCGGCTGCGAAAACCGCCCATGGCCAAAAAATTCGCGGAGGAAATGTCGGTCAACATCAATCCGACGATTCCCTCATGAATGTTTCGTACGCGCACGTCGAACTCACCGTGGCCCTCTGAACCGATTGGTGCAATACCTCCCCTGAGTTTATCACCGACATCGAGTGAACGGTGAAAATCGCGAATGGCGAACCCACCCAACGACCAATCCACGGTACGATACTTGTTGTCTTCGATCGTCAAGGTCAACACCGGTACGTGTCTGCGGAAGTGCTTTCTTCGGTCCCTCCTGCGAAACCAATTCTTCCAAAACACGATGGGTGCTCCTGAGCCGTGGAGTCGGATTTGCATCCTTGCCAAGAACCGTAACATAATCCCCCGGTGGAATGGAGTGAGATGCGTTCGATTTCATAGACTTTCGGCATGCAAAATCGTTTTGGCAACTGACGCGCCCACACACTGCTTGGGCAGCTCGGTGTTCAAGGTCCAAGCGTCCGCATCGTGGCTCAAAAAATTTCCGGAGTACCCCGAATGAATTTTCACCGTCTCATAGGTGTAGTCTTCGTCGTATCGGCATTTGCGTCCGAGCGCGAAGCTGTCGCCGACACTATTGGTGGCGAAACGAAAGGTTCGGCCGATCGACGTATTGGTGAGGTGTACCGTGGAATCGAGGAATTTGGAAAGCGCCTCGATTTTGACAGGAAGGGCGCGGAAATCAGATTGGACCCTGTGCTCCGGCAGATCGTTTGTCGGGTGGGATTTCAGCCATTCACTTATGCCGCGTTGCAACAGGCTATGGGACTTCGGGAAGACGAAATCAAGGACGCCGTCGACAAACTTAAGCTCATGGCCATGGTGAAGACCGAAATGCGAGACGGCGTTCGGCTTGTTGTTCCGTTTGACAAGGAGACCGCCGAGGTAATGCGGAAATGGGCCGACGATTGGTGCGTTGGTGATGACTCCTGCGGCGTGAAGAAATGAGCGCGCACGATTTTCGTTCACGGCGCACCATGCGGCCTGGATAGCTATACGGGGGGACCCTCGGCGGGTTTCTCGTAGGCATCCAGCTCAATCACGTTTCCGTCCGGATCTCGGATGAAAATGGCCCGCATGTTCTCGAAGCTGAAGCTACCGGTGATTGCGACGTCGAGCCGCTCCAACGTCTGTTTAGTTTCTTGCAGCGAATCGACCCGAAGGGCGATATGGGTGTATCCACAAGGTTTGTCGTCGCCATCCATCAATACGTTGACGCCGTTCTTAACTGATGCCGGGCCGAGCAAATTGAGAACGACGCCGCCGGAGTGCTTCATAACGATGGGGTGCCCGTCGTCGAATCCGGCATCAAGAACAACATTGAACCCCAATGCACGGTAAAACTCGATCGAGCGATTCCTATCGCCGATGCGGATGCCCACGTGATCGATTCCACTAATCTTCAGCATGGGGGAACCTTCAAGGTAAACGACATTCCTCTTTCGTTCGCGCCAACGTAAATTTCCGGGCGCTCAATTAATTCGCGATATCGCCACGGTCTTTTCTGTGGTGGATAAATCCCATTCTGCCGCCTTGGCCTGTTTGGCGATCAGATGGGACAGACTCCACAAGCCGTGTGCCGCGATCAAAAAGTTGATTTGGTCACGCTTTCCAAACCGGACAATTACCGCGATGTAACCATTTTCTTGTGGGGCGAGCGACAGGGAAGTGACCAGGCGCGGGCCGTTTTTCATGAGGGGGTGGGGCCGGCCCGCGGAGTATGCTTTGGAATAGTCAGCGTTTTCCACGGCCGCCTCGCGCGCGAACTCGGCGACAATTTTCATTTTCGCCGGGTCTGAAACTCGTTTTGATACCAACGTACCGGATAAGCGGTCGACCATTTCCAACAGACCGCGGGTCAAACGACGCGTCAATAAGAGTTGTACTTCGGTATCATCGGGAAATCTTCCGCGCAGCAGCAGCCGATCCTCGACTTTGAAATACGTGCTCGAAAATTGTTGGCTCTGCGACATCAATCCCCACAGGTGGAGAACCTATCGCTTCAACATTTCGCCAGGCAACGTAAATCGTTGGTATAGCGCTCCGTGCTCATCCTTGGGCGCGAAAAGATGCGTCTAACAGTCGCCGCGCGAACGGCGCAATTATCGTATTGGTCTCGGACCTATTTTCGCCGCGCCAGCGCGCGATCTCGCATGCCTCTTCGTTACTGCACCAGCGGTACGCCCAGTTGCGCAATTTTTCGCCAGCGCTTTCATCCGCTGGCTCCAGAAGGATATATTCACCGGCAACATCGGCAACATTCACCAGTCCCAGGTTCATGAGTTCACGCACAGCTTGCATGAGCTTAGACCTTGACAGGCCGGTTGCGCGGGCAATAGCGCCGAGGCTGAAACGCTGAAAGCCAACTCGGCAAACGATGGCGCGCTGTACCGGATCGGCGTTGATCCGGAGCATGGTTTCCGCTTCTCTGATTAGCGAAGCGAATTTCGCCAATTCGTTATCGCTCTCGTCGGATGAGGACGCGTTTGCAGAGGATAGGCCTGTAACAAAAAATACTGTAATAACTACTGAGAGGAAGATACTACGCATCATCTTAGCCTCCAATAAACATTCAGTATCGGGCCAATCTTATGCGAAACTTACTAGAATTTACTGTATCAACGATCACAATCCCTAGAGATTACAACCAGTTATTATATCTTCACCCCCCCAAGAAACCAATAAGCTTGGCCCCTTTGTTGCTTGGAATATGGTGCATCTTCCGCTGGATTACAAGCCTATACATTGAAATCGGCCTTGCCGACTCTCGTGGTGCGCCGTTCAAATTAACTGAAAATCGTCATTTTTCGGGCGTTACAACAGCAAACCGCGTATGATCCCGACCGACGGAAAGACGCTCACTGGGCGTGCGCACAGCGGGAGAAAATAGATGTTCAACGCCACCCAAGTGGTCATCGAGACGTTCGTGACCAAGTTGAGCCAGAACTATCTACGTGTCTACGGTCAGCTCGAACCCGAGTATCCGACCATTCTTCAGTATGTTGGTCGATTGGCGCTGGAGAATATTGCCAATAGCGACGCGGCCTACCACGATGTCAACCACACCATCATGGTAACCGATGCCGGTCAGGAAATTCTCCGCGGCAAGCATGTGTCCGAAGGAGGTGTCTTGCCCTTTGATTGGTTCCATTTTGTAATTTCCCTATTGTGCCACGATATCGGGTATGTGCGCGGCGTATGCAGAGACGATAAAGACGGCCGGTACGTCGTTGACGAGACGGGAGAAACCATAACCCTCACAGCCGGCGCGACCGATGCATCATTGACTCCTTATCACGTCAACCGTTCGAAATTGTTTGTCGCAGAGAGATTCTCTACTTCTCCGGTGGTCGATATCGAGGTCGTAAAAGCCAATATCGAGCACACTCGTTTCCCAGTGCCGGAAGGGGAAAGCCACGAGAATACGGCGGATTATCCCGGCCTCGTGCGCGCGGCCGACCTGATCGGCCAAATGGCGGACATAAATTATATCCGCAAGGGAGCGGCGTTGTTCGCGGAATTTCAAGAAACAGGCACCGCAAAGGTGTTGGGGTTGAAGAGTCCTGCAGATCTTCGCGCTGATTACCCAAAGTTTTTTTGGCACCAGGTAACGCCGTTTATCGGTACAGCCCTTGATCACCTACGGGTAACTCAGGAAGGCAAGCTTTGGATCGCCAACCTGTTCGCCCACGTATTTGCCGAAGAACACGCCGCCAACGCGCCTGGCCCGGAGCGCAATCGTGACGCCTAACAAATTTTGTAGTTGTAGGAGAGTAACTGCCCAGGTCTGATCC
>JAAXGF010000358.1 GCA_012267605.1 Alphaproteobacteria bacterium
CAATGAGGGCGAGCCCGACCTCCGAATGGGCAAGCTGCGCCAGAAAATCTCAGGCGGCTTCCGCTCGATGCAAGGCGCCTTCGACTTCTCCAACCTGCGCTCCGTCATCGCCACCGCCAGAAAACAGGGATGGAATGTCCTCGATGCTGATCCCCAAACTGCGCTTCTGAAACCTCCCGCCAGCACCACCGCATGCAGAAATCCATCAGGTGCGGGTGTTCGACGGGATCAGACCTGGGCAGTTACATGTGCATTTGAATTACTACATCGACGGTCAGTGCATTTGGCGTTCGACATACCGCAACGCTCAAAGAATAATTCAACCAATTTTGGCGTTGGGCTACCAGCAGGCGTTTACTCAAATTTTTTGCGCGCGAGTTATCAGTTCAATGCCGCTAGAGATCCAGGTCAGTCGTGTGACCCTCGAATTTGTTTTCAGGCTACGGGCGTTTGGCGTGGTCTTGGGGATTTGCTCAGTAGTCGCTTCGACATACGCTCAGGCAGCAGCGACAACGATTGGAATTCCGGTCGAGATTGAAGCCGCAATCCACCGCGCCGCTGAAATGCCGGGACCGGACTACCTGACCATGACGGTTATCGCGGCGACCAGCGAGCGACCTGATCTTGTTTCCAACATTATCATGTTAGTGGCTCATCACGCTCCTCACCGAGCGAATGTCGTGGCACGGGAAACGAGTGCCGCCTTTCCGGGTTTTGCCCCTGAGATCGCCGCGGCGATCGCTTCTGACTCTCCGGTACCCACCGATACCACCAAACCAGAAGAGCCGGAAATCCATACATGGCGGTGGTCCGGCGAATTGGATATTGTTGGCAGCCGCAACACGGGCAACACGGACGATGAGTCTATTGATATTGCAGCGAAAATCACTGGTAGATTCGGCCGCTGGCAACAAGATTTCTCGTTGGGTTTCGATTTTAATCGCGAGGATAACGAGACCAGCGAGCAAAGATTCATCGGTGACACAAGAACCCGCTACAATTTTGATGACCGTCTTTACGGCCTCGTCATATTAGAATACGAGGATGATCGCTTCAGCGACTTTCGATTCCGCCTGGTCGAAGCAATCGCCCTTGGTTATCTCCTGATCGATCGAAAATCATTCACCTTTTCTTTCGAGGCTGGCCCGGGTTCCCGCCAGAGCAAGCGAGATGATACGGGAGATACGGAAGTGGAATTCATCGGCGCTGCCCGCGGGATTCTCAATTGGCAAGTCTCCGATACGACAAAGTTCTCCAATGACACGAAGTTTTTTTGGGGGACCGAAAGCATCACAACGCGCAACTTAACCTCTGTAACCACCAAAATTATCGAAGCGTTGGCGATGCGGCTTAGTTACGAGGTGCGCCATGACGACAGCCCCCCTCCGGAAGATAAATCCACCGACACGACCTCAAAGATCTCACTGGTTTACGAATTTTGTTCTTGCCACTCTGGTGACGCCATAACGTGAACGACAGCGAAGTTTGGTGGGTATACTGGAATGTAGCCATGGTCCGCTAGGTGTAGCAGCGTGGGTGGTCTACCTCTTCGAAAAATGCCTGTTGCGCTAGGCGCCAATATCAGGGGGAAGAGGGCGAAAATGGTAATAGTTCGACTTTGCCGTCGCAAACAACGACGGCAGTCGATTCGGGAACCGTGTTCCACCCGCCCTTCAGTTCACTCAAGGGTTCTGACGCTATCCCGCGGGCATTTGTTGGGGCAATCTTCAGCCGTTCGTAATTCGGGTAAAGTTCCCGCATTGCCGAAATGTCGGAGCTATAGAAAAGTGTTCGCGAGTTTCCCTCGGAGGAGTAGCGGAAACCCCAAAGTGTTTTTCCATCGACCACTCCGATGGTCATTTGAATGGGGTGATCAATTCCGGCCGCACGGCTTAGCTTTTCGACCAATCCGATCGCTTTTTCGAGAGCGCCAATTGGCCCCTTTTCCAAACCGAACGTGAGCGCCAGGAAAAAAATTAGCTCTGAATCGGTGCTACCCTGCAGCGCTGGGAAAAGATCGGGGTCGATGGCCATCAACAGGTCTCGATGAATCTTGTCGTATGCGTAAATCAGGCCGTTGTGAACGAACAGCCATTTCCCATAGCGAAAAGGGTGGCAATTCGACATTTGAACCGGAGCGTGGGTTGTCCGGCGCACATGGGCGAGGAAAAGTCCCGACTCAATATGGTGCGCGATTTCGCGTAAGTTTCTGTCGTTCCAAGCTGGCCGTATACTACGGAAAATCCCAGGCTCGCCCTTACCATTATACCAGCCCACGCCGAACCCATCGCCGTTGGTGGGCACTGAAATCATTGTCGAAGACACACTCTGATCGATGAGCGAATGTTTTGGTTTGAAGATCGCTTCCTCGAGAGCGATGGGATCGCCCGAATACGCTAACCATCGGCACATATTGATCTCCCCGTCGGTGTCAAAATTGGAAAACGGATTGCCTATTTCCCGGCTTAATTCGCAGGAACTCCGTTAGACGACTCGCGATCATCGGACCACCCCCACCACAAAACATTTCTCATTATTGACCATCGAGGAGCCTTCCGGTGATCTGTCTGACCTAAGATCCAATAGCGCTTGTATCGCTCAACAATTCCCTCCTTCCCCGCGAGATCAAGCCAAGTGTCAACATAGCGGTAATACTTGCTCTGATCGACGGGTATCCTATCGCAACTGCTTGAATAAAATTTACTGTTCGGAGTGGCGTGCGGCACCCCGGCGCGCATTCACTTCGGCGATCTGCTTATAGGCAACATAATACTTGTAAATGTGGCGAACATAGATGACGGGTTCACTGCTAATCGTCCTGGCAGCCGCGACTTCAACATGACCAAACCATATGTTCGGATTGAATCCAATTTTTTTGGCCTGTTTGCGTGCTTTGGCGATATTTCCCGGGCCAGCGTTGTGCGCAGCGAAGGAAAAGAGAACCTGGTCCAGCGGTGCGATCTCGTCGCCGGAGAAATAGTGACTTCTGAGGTGGCGCAAGTATTTTACTCCAGCATGAACGTTGGATTCGATTTCGTGGATGTCGGGAATACCAACATTCTTATCGGCCGCCGTCGATGGTAGTAGCTGCATTACACCGATAGCGCCAGCGGAACTGCGCTTGGTTTGATCGAGCGTCGATTCTTGGTAACCTTGTGCCACAATCATCAGCGAATCAAAGCCGTACTTATTGGCAAAACGCTTTATGATTTCAATAGTGGCTTCGTATTTCTCTACCGCGTCTTTAGAACGAATATTATCTATCCATTCTGTGCTTACCAGGTAACGCTTGAGAAGTATATTGCCTAGTAATGTTCCTTTGCGGATAATTTTCACGAATTCGTTTAACGTCCCCAACAGCTTAGGATTGTCCTTGCGTACAGCCCACGCAATCGAATTTCCCGAATGCACTACAAGACTCTCGTGGACATGGATGTTGTCGAAGACCTGCGCCCATAATTCCGCCTTATGACTATCGACAATGACGGCGGGTATAAGACTCGCGTTCATCATCTCTAACAAGTCGTAATCTTCCAAATGTTCGTCGGCTTCCTGCCATTGAATCTGAGATTTCTCTTGCTCGCTGCGCGCTTTGTTCAGTGCTGAAAGATGCTCGAAGTAACTACTGGATTTCCGCAAGTGAATTTTCGTCGACGCCAGATCATCCCACGTCTTAATTTCAGGCGCTGCCGGACCTGTGACAACCAGTTCCCGAACATCGGGGTACGTAGGATCGGAGAAACTAGCCAACTTCTGTCTTTGGGGCGTAATCGTCAAATTCGCCGCGGCAACGTCTGCCTTACCAGCCATTAAATAGGGCAGGATTTCGTCGCGTGCTACGGGCATCAAGACGACGTTGATCGACCGCCCCTTATTTTCGTAAGTCTCGTTAAGCCATTTGTCGAATTCATTAGCCACTTCGACTGCAAGGCCACGACGCCCGATGCCGTCGTACGAGAAGAAGAGCGGGTTATAGGCGGTTACAACGCGGATAAATCTGCGGTCGATAATCTCGTCGAGATCACCGGTCCACGGCTCGTTGGCGTGCTCAATTACCAGCGAGTCTTGATATAGCTGATCCCCGTCAATTTCGTCGGCAACCACATATGCCGGAACCAAGATCAACCCTAAGAGCCAAGTAGTGGAGCCGAATTTTAATGTCTTCATCCAGGAACGTTTCTCGATCCTAGCCAGCCTATACAAGTATGACATTCGAGTAGCGACGATCAGTTGCCGCCTGTCACCACGCGAAATGCAAGGGATATCGATATCGAACGCAATCAATAATCCTGGAAAAAAAATTTCAAGTCCAGTTATTGTCCGGAACATTTTGAATAAGGGGAAAATCGCGAGGGCAAAGTTCAGAGCAGTAATTGGGTCACGCTACCTATCTCACTCTTTGGATTGGGTGAGATTGCCGATCCTGCAGAGGCGCACAGTGGGTACGATCATGATGACAGGGTTATTGCTATGATCGTTCACGGGGTGGGCAAAGATTACATGTCCGACATCGTCGAGCAGCGTTACACCTGGTTAGAAACATTTGAGGAAATTCGATGAGACGTCAGATTCAATCGCTAATTCAGACAATCACATGGACTCTGCCGACCCCTATTCAAGCGGTAGAGTCGAACCGATTAGCTCATGGGTCGAAGTTGGAGCGGCAGAAATAGAATTTCTGTTTGCCCTATATTCCGAGCTCAGGACCCACGCGTTCCTTGATCACCCAGCCCTGGGATTCTAGCGCTTCGCGGGCTTTGGTGCTGATCGTTCCCTCAAGCCACATTTCACCACCCGTTACGTTCTCGACTCCCGGAAGCGCCTGCATGTTCGTGGCGTGGCGGCTAGCCAACTCCTGCGTCCAGGCGATGTGGTCTACCGGAAAAAGTCCAACCAAGACGCCGTCCTGGTTTTGAACGAAAGTTCCCTTACCGACCCCGACGAAACGTTGCACAGGTTTTACCCTGCCGTGGTAGGCGGCAATCATCTGGGCCCATCGGCGCAAGTGGTAAGCCATCGGTTCTTCGTGGACTGCGATCGCTCTCTCGATAAAGACTTGCCGGCCGTGCGCTCCGACCGAGGCGAGTGCGCCGACCAGCAACGTCTTTTCCGATGGCGAGAATTTCGGGTGCTCGAGAAACAGGTCGGCGATGGATGAATTGACATCCATGCGGCTAAGCTTATCGGCGTTTATGTCCTTGAGTTCGGCAGGGGTCTTGTCGCGGATGAGCTTACGCATGCCCTCACTCATCTTGGTGGCACCCAGTGGTGTTGCGGCTGGTCCTGCGAAGCTGAATGCGGCCGAGACGGTTAAGCTTCCACCGGTCGCCGCCAACGCAATTTCATTCAGTCTATCCTGCACCGGCGGAAAGCTGGTATAGGGGTCGATGCCAAATTCGAAGGCGAACTGGCGTTTCGCGGCGTCGAAGCCGACCATGGTTTTCAGCATGCCTTCCTCATGTTCACTGGCGCCGCCGAACATCGAGTGGCCGACACTTTCGAAGAAGGTGCCAAAGCCGGACGCTAAAGCTCCGACGGTATCGATCGGCGAGGTAACTAGGTTTCCCGCTAGTTCCAACGGCGCCATTCCGGCATTTTTTACGGCCTCTATGTAAACGTCGCTGCGTTGCACCATGTCCATACGTTGCAGCACGACGAGTTCGTGCAGGCGCTCGGACATAAGGGCATTTCCTACGACTCCGTATTGGTCGCCCTCGACGTTGACTGTGAATACATTGAGGTAACCGTTGTTACGGACCTTTGGGTTGACACTGTAGTTCGCACCGACTAAATCGCCGGCCCGAAAAATATCTGAAGCCCGGAACTCAGGTGGCATTTGTGTAGCCACCGCTGAAACGGCGTTGGACACCGTTCCTACGCAGGCAAGACCGACCGCCACGACACAAGTTCTATGAAGCCACTCGCTCGTTCGCCAACGCATACATCCCTCCAAAATTCTTTTGGATCGCCCTTGATTCTCGTTCAGTGAGAAGGGCCTTCAAATCGAGCAACTACCGAAAAAGTGCGTGAACATACTTCATTCCGAAATTTCTAGCCATGAGTAGAATTACCCAAGGTAGTGACACTCATTTACAAGAGCTTTTTGATCGTTAGAGTCAAATATGATTTTAATTGGCCAGAGTGGCTATTTTGCCCACATATAACTGCTGATTTTCCGCGGTCGGCTTTATAGGGAGGATGAGTAAAATATTTCTTATCCGAGTCAAAATTACCCTTCGGCGGTTCGATCAATTTTTTTTTGGGGCAATCCCGGGTAAAGAAGTTGAAGGAATTTTGAACTCTTGTGCCTGCTGCGTTGGCTGCCGGCGGGTTCCGTTCAAGCCCGGATCTCCAATGGTCACGCGCGCAAAATCCAACTCTTTCTTGTCCCGAAACGAATCTGAACTAGCGATGCAGATCCCTGGCACTATCATCCCAAAATTGCCGCCGTAAATTTGCCAAAATAGCAATTTATTTAGCCAAGTGCGTATAGGCCCGTTCTACGGGCAATCCTGAAACACAGCACTGAATGGTGACCGAGAAAGCCATCTCAATGGTCGCGCCACCTATTTTTTGGTGTTCAATATCAAAGTACGACTCCAGACGTCTTCAGGGTTGTGATCGACGAAGAGGGGAGGGGAGAGGAAATGAGTAATAGAAATGAATGAGCGGAGTACGGAAAAACAACTCTCAACGAGCGGGCGACACGAGCGGCGGGTTTGGCGAAAGCGCTGGTTTCAAATTTGCGCTGGTTTGTTGGCCTTGCTCATTGTTCTAATCGTGGCGTACTTCACTGGGCCGGCGATTGCGGCGCGCGCCATGCTTGCTCAGCACTTTGAAGAGATAGGTGCCGAGTCGCACGGAATCGAAACCTTGGAAGTAGATATGTGGAACAGGCGGATCCGGTTTGGGCCGGTCATGTTCCACTTGGGGAATACCGAACCGGCAAGATTGGATAGCGTGAGTGTGGGTTTCAGCATCGGGCAATTAATTGGCCGACGCGCATTCATCGAAGATATTGAAATCTCTGGTGTCGATTTATTGATCGATCTTGATCGAGACGATGGCGTCGTGATTAATGGCGTGCCCTTGGGACAATTTGGCGACGATCAGACATCGCGATCCGAAGATACTGGCAAATCATGGGGGGTAGGAATCAGCGACTTCGTTTTGACGAATAGCAACATCGTTGTTCGCCCGCCTAACGGGCGCGAGCTCGTTATCGCTGCAGACAATCTGAAGCTCGATAGCTTTCGAAGTTGGGACCCGGAAAATCCGGGAACCTTCGAGTTCTCTGGAAATGTCAACGATATGAAAGTTGCTGCCCATGGTAGCGTGCGGTCGTTTTCCGAGCCGATGACGGCCACGATCGAGGAGCAACGCATGGAGGAGGTGGAATTTCTGAAGATCCAGCAATTCACGGGTCCGATGGGTTTCAGTTCCCGGAAAGGTTCGGTTTCGGCCGAAATCCGTCATGACGTTCGCTACCACGCCGATTCGACGCTGCAAATCTCCAGCAAAGGGTCGCTCATCGCACGTGATGCCGTGCTCGAAACCGAGCGGGGTACGGCTGAATTCGGTGAGGCACGCATGGAGGGGCAGGGAGACTTTGAACTCAGACCTGACGGTTCCAAAAGCCTGCGAGGCGATATCTCATTGCGGGGAACACCCCTCGCCTTGAGACTTATTGATGGAGCAGAACTGGTGGCAGGGGAATTCGCTATCGAATTTCCGGATCTTGAATTTGTTGACGATGCTAAGCGATTCAAACGAATAACTGGGCGGGCGCACGTCGCCGCGGACGAGGTCGTTCTGCAGGGGCCAAATGCCTCCTCTCTCGACCGGATCGAGATAAACATAAATAAATTCGAATCGTCGAATTCAGCGGAACAAATCGAGTTGACTATTGACGCGAATATGATCGGCGAGCAGCTATACCTTACCGTGGCCAGTGGCGATGAATCCGCTGATTTAGAGCTCGACGCATTTCAATTTAGTTTTCCCAACAGTCGTACTCTGTTTGGCAAGACGGACTCGGTGGCAGTGTTTGCGCAACCCGAGGTCGTTCTCGATGGCATCCAATTTCGAGGGGAAACCATCGCATCCCTTGATAGGGTGCAGCTGGCGTTTCAGAAGTTTGATGCCCAATCCGGCAGAGAGAGTATGACTGCAGGTCTCACTGGCGAGATTCACATCCAGGGGTTTGAAGCTACTCTGCCGGAGTACGAATCTCGGCCGTCAGCGTGCTCTGCATCTCGTATTCCGAGAGGGCCCCCTTGAACCCCATCAGGAGCCGGTCATTGCTGTCGTTGGGATCGTAGAGGCCGTCTTCGTCCAGGATCAGGGTGTCGCTGAAGGCGGCGATCTGGAGCAGCCTCTGCCAGTCCGCCGCGTTCCGGCACAAGCGAGACACCTCAAGGCTGAGAACGATGCCTACCTCGCCGGCGGCGACGCGATCCATGAGGTTACGGAAGCCGCTTCGGTTGCCGCTGTGCTCGCCGGACATGCCCTGATCGTCATCGATGGTGCGGATATGCTCGTCGGGCCAGCCCAGCGCGATCGCGCGCTGGCGCAGCCCGTACTGGCGCCGCGTGCTCTCGGTGTGGTTGACGACCTGTTTCGGCGAGGACTGGCGGATGTACAGGCAGGCCTCGCGGCGCCGGTGGTGCTCGGCGACCTTGTACGAAGTCGGGACGTCAGACATGGCGGTTTCCCTCGACGGCGCATTCATGGGCGAGGAGGTCGCGAAGCATGCCGGCGGCTTCGTGCATAAGCGGCATCAGGTCGAGCGCCGGCGGTACGCCGGACGGCAGCGCGGGCGGCAGAGGCAGGCTGGCGGTGAGCTCCAGGGCGCGCGCCATGCCGTGATGGCGGAGCACGGCGACCGCTTGGCTGTCGACGTTCGCCCTCCACTGCCGGCGCCAGAGGCAGTAGCGATCGAGACCCTCTGCATCGAGCCGCGGCATCATGACCGGCGCCGAGGTTTTTTTTTGGCCCGCGCGATGGCCTTATCGAGCCCGCGCGGATGCAGAGTCACGCCGAAGTGCTCGGCGATGAGGGGTGCCAGCCTGCGGCTGCTGATCGGCCCGTGGCGGGTCTTGTAATCCTCGACAAAGGCGATGATCTCGGCGGTGATCTTGTGCGCGCCGCGCGGCCCCCGGCGCTGGGGAATCAGCGCCTCCAGGCCGCCCTCGCGGAACGCCCTGTTGGCGCGCACGCAGGTCGGCACCGAAGCGCCGAAGCGTTCGGCGGCCTCCCGGAGGGATGCCTCCTCGGTACGGCGCACCATCTCGTAGCGGACCTGGAGAAGGTCGCGCGGGTCGAAGAATTCGCTGTCGGCGAACAGGGGGTCGGAGACCCTTTCCGGGTTGGGGTTGAGGGTTCCCGACCGCCGGAGCCGCTGTGTCTTGCTGTCCGTCATGAGCGCACTCCCGTATATGATCATATATTATTACCCACATGGTGCACACCCGTCAAGCGTTCCGAACGGAGGAAACGCGATGTCCCTCGCCTTTCTGCTTGATATAGGCCGAATGAACAGTAGCGTCTCTTCGGACTGCGTAAAAATATGTGATCAATGCGCGCCCTCATTTCTGATCACCTCTCAGCGTGTCAATCAGCGCACGAAGCGCCGCGAGATCATCCGCGCGGAACAGGGATCGACCCGCCGACACACGCTCGAAGTCGTCCACCACCCGGCGGTCCGTCCAGGCCCTCGGCAGACAACGCAATACCTCGGCATCGACCACGCAGCGCACCACCGGCACGCAGCCCACGTTCAAGTCGGAGTGAACTCGTAAGACGCGACCCCGCCACGGATGGAAGGGGTGGGTCACTTCCACATGATCACGCAGCTGTAACGGCAGCACGTCAGATTTTGCATTTGGCAATCTACGACAACGGCTACAACGAATCGTTCAACGGGAAGCTCCGAGATGAGCTGTTGAACGGAGAAATCTTCTATTCACTCGAGGAGGCAAAGGTGCTGATCGAACAATGGCGGCGACACTACAACACCGTCAGGCCGCATAGCGCGCTCGGCTACAGACCGCCGGCGCCGCAAACCACCGACCCGGAAAGGGTCACTCCGCCCTCCGCTGCGGTAGGGCTACGTGCGTATCGCCCCTTTCCTCATCGCACGACGAGTCTAAACTAGCGAACGGACTAAACCTGGGGGCAGGTCA
>JAAXGF010000057.1 GCA_012267605.1 Alphaproteobacteria bacterium
GTTGCGGAAGTCGGGCTAAAGCTGCTCTCCAACGTCTGAAGAATCACTATAGGTTAGTCGTGCTTTCCAATGTTGACCAAGCAGCCTTCGATTTAACCAACCAGCAATTGGCAGTCACCTTCGACGCGGTGTTTACCGCGGAAGCGATCGGCTCGTACAAACCGGATCCCCGCAATTTCCGCTACATGCTCGATCGGCTTGCCAAACAGGGCACCGCCTGCGGTGAAATCCTCCACTGCGCGCAAAGCCTCTATCACGATATAGCCCCGGCACAGCGGGTTGGACTGGCCACAGCTTGGATCAATCGTCGCCATGGGCGAGCCGGTTGTGGGGCCACGCCGCCGGCTCGAGCGCAGGCGGATTTCGAATTCCCCAGTCTGTCAGCTCTTGTCGCAGAAATGGGTATTCCAGACCGGGAATAATGGTGCTGACGGGAAATCGAAATTTTGTGCTAGGTCATGGTTTCGACGACTGAATTTTTCCAATGATTATTAGGTATCGGAACTATTCGCATGGTTACGGTAAAGCATGGTGGTTACAGCCACTGGTTACTTTGTTTTGGTTTGCAAAACGAATAAACTCGACAGGATGAAATCGCCACCCGTAAACGACATGCCAGTGTCTGCGGAAGAATTTGATCGCGGCAGGCACTTGAGCGGGGATGACACCGAAGTGCAAGCGATCAAGGAAGAGCTGCGTGAGACACGCGCGAAGTTGCGTGCCTGCGAAGATCGGTTGCGACGAAGCGAGCAACGGTTCGACACAATCCTCGACAATGCGCCTTGCCCAATTTGGGTCAAGGACATGGACGGTCGGTATTTGGTCGCAAACAGAGACTTCCTGTCGGTCCTAAGACGCCCGATTGAACAAGTTGTCGGCAAGACGGACGATCAACTCTTTTCCAAGGAGGTCGCCGCGCAATTTCGTGCCAATGACATGCGGGCAATTTCGTCCGGCAAGCCAATAAGGTTGCAAGAAAAAATAATGAACGGGACACAGTGGGAAACCAACATCGTTGTCAAATTTCCTCTGATGGATTCAGATCAAAACGTATCCGCTGTTGGCGGTATCGCGATCGATATCACGGACCGAATTCAAGCGAAGGATAAACTCCAGCGGGCGCATGACGAACTTGAAACGCGAGTCCAGGAAAGGACCGCGGAACTCATAACCCAATCAAGCCAGCAAAACAGTGTCACGCAGCTCAGCCAACAAGCCCTCGCAGGGAAAGATTTATCGTTGTTGCTGAAGCAGGCTGTAGCGATCGTGTCCGCGACGCTAGAGATCGAGTACTGCGAAATTCTCGAACTCCAACCTGGCGGCGGGTCATTTTCATTGTGTGCGAGTGTGGGCTGGCAAAAGAATCTTGTGGAAGGTGCGGCGATTGATGCCAGCAAGGAGTCATTTGCCGGCTATACGCTCGCGACGCGCGGCCCAATAGTCGTGGAGGACTTTCCCAGCGAAATGCGATTTGCCAGCTCGCCAATGTTTAGTGAGCACGGAGTCAAAAGCGGCATTGGCGTCATCATCGACGGGACAGATCATCCATTCGGGGTTTTGTGCGCACACACCTCGTCTCATCGAAAGTTCTCGTCTCAAGACACCAGCTTCGTCCAAGCGGTGGCCGATTTGCTGGGGCAAGCCATCGTAAGAGCAGATGCGGAAAACGCGCGTTACGATAGCGAGGAAAAGTTCCGCAATTTAATCGAGGGATCAATTCAGGGAGTTTGGATCAACCGTGGCCTTGATCAGCTGGTGATTTTCGCGAACCAGGCGATTGCAGACATGCTGGGCTACGCCGGACCAGAAGACCTCTTCGCTCTAAGAACATCGGACATATTTGCCCCGGGCGAGTATGGACGAATTCAGAAATTTGACGTGGCTCGTAGAAAGGGTGATATCGAAAACGCGCCAGCTCGGTATGAAGCCCAATTTGTCCGCAAGGACGGAGCGGTGGTCTGGGTGGAAGTCGTCGTGAACCTTATTGACTGGGAAGGTGCGCCCGCGTTTCAAGGAACCGTCGTCGATATATCGGAGCGGAAGAAGGCCGAATCGGCTCTGAAGAAAACGCGCGATGAACTAAACACGATATTGGACAATATACCGGCTTACATTTGGTATAAGGATACCAATAACTATATGGTTCACGTGAATAAATTCGTCGCTGATTCTCTGGGAGTTGAGGCGAAGGAATTAGAGGGAAAACACACTCGCGAATATTACCCCGACCATGCTGAAAAATACTGGTTGGATGACCAAGAAGTCATCCGTACCAAAAAATCGAAACTCCATATCGAAGAACCAATTGCGGTCAAGGACGGTGGAACCCGTTGGGTCGAAACCAGCAAGATTCCTATATTGGAACACGGAAATGAAGTTACGGGAATACTGGTCATGGCCACCGACACCACGGAAAGAAAACGGGCTGAGGACCAGCTTCGCTATGCGCACAAAATGGAGGCAGTGGGGCAGTTAACGGCAGGGGTGGCCCACGATTTCAATAACTTGCTCGCTGTGATCATGAGCCACGCCGAGCTTCTGCAAGCGCAGCTTGGTGAAAAAGAACATTCCGTCAATTCTTTGATCAAGGCTGCGTCCCGGGGATCGGAACTCACCAAGAAACTGCTCGCGTTTTCCCGACAACAAGCGCTGCGTCCCCAACCTGTTGACGTTCATTCTCTTATCTCGGGGATGTCGGACATGTTGGTCCGCAGCTTGGGAGGAAATATCGAGATTCGGGTCTCAAAGCCCAAGTGCCCGTGGCCGGTGTACGCCGATCCCGGACAGCTGGAAAACGCGATTCTGAATCTTGCGATCAACGCCCGAGACGCTATGCCCAAGGGCGGACGGATCTCTATTAACTTGGAAAACTTCCAATTGGACGAATCTGTTCAAAACGACGGACTTGAACTTCGCTCGGGCGCCTATTTAAGGATCGAAGTGGCCGATGACGGAATTGGCATGTCCGCGAAGGTGATCAGCAGGGCGTTTGATCCCTTCTATACGACGAAGGAAGTTGGGGAGGGGAGCGGACTAGGCCTCAGCATGGTTTACGGTTTCGTCCGGCAGACCGGCGGCGATGTTAGAATTTTGAGCACCAAGGGAAAAGGTACTTCGGTGCAGCTTTACCTCCCGCGGTCGGAGAAAGTTACCTCGCCAGTTCAGGAACTACGAACGGGTAACGTGCGAACCGCACGGGGCGAGACCGTCCTCGTACTCGAGGACGACGCTGATGTGCGCGACGGTATTTCAAAGTTGCTTTGTAAAATGGGATATATCGTTCGCCAGGCTGAGGACGGCAAATCCGCGCTGGCGGAATTAAACTTCAACCAGGAAATCGACTTGCTCCTCTACGACGTGATGCTCCCAGGCAACATCGACGGACCGAAAGTCGCTGAAGAAGCGCGACGCTTCCGCCCCGACCTCAAAGTTATTTTCATGACCGCCTACCACGATCAATGCTTACCTATGCTTGAGGCTTCGGGAAATGGTTCATCGCTCCTAACCAAACCCGTTAAAATGGCCGATCTTGCGAAACGCATGCGAGAGGTCTTGGACGAAGGAAAACAGTCTTTGGTGTCGTGACGATATTGGTGAGGAACCAGACTGCTTGTCCGAACGTAACTGCCCAGGTCTGATCC
>JAAXGF010000199.1 GCA_012267605.1 Alphaproteobacteria bacterium
CTATGTGTTGGTGCCGGAGTTTTTTCTCGCGCCTTTTGGCGAGGAGAAAGACGCTAACTTTGCGGTCGCGCATCAGATCGCCGTGGTCTTGCTGCGCTTCGTGGCTCTGTACTGCGTCTTCGATGCCGCCTATATGGTATTCGCGGCGGCCCTGAAGGGAGCAGGCGACACCCGTTTCGTCATGTGGATTTCGATCGCGCTGGCTTGGGCGATCATGGTGGTGCCGTCTTTCGCCGCCCTAACTTATTTCGACGGGGGGCTGTATCTGATATGGATCTTTTGCTGCGCTTATATATGCGTCTTGGGCGTGGCTCTCTACTTGCGCTTTCGCACGGGCCGTTGGAAGAGTATGCGGGTTATTGAGCGGGCGGATGAGCGTGAGTGAGGGGGCAACCACAAGTGCGGGGCAATCACAAGGGTTGCCAAGATAGGTGCCGACGATATTGGCCCCGGCGGCCTAGCGTTGCCCAAGGCAACTGTGCCGCCGCAACCCTCGGGCGGCCCGCGCCTTCGACAAGCTCATCAGTCACTGCCGCTGGCCATGCGAGGTGCCGCGAGCGCCCGCCAATTGTCGTAGTAGCGACGGGTGCGCTCCGGCAGAGTGGCGCGGATATTGTCGGCCAGCAGCCAATGATGATCGCCCTTTTCGCCTTTGTCGTCGTACTCTGAGCGGTGGTCAATCAGGGCACCCATCAAGGTCCAGCGCTCCTTAAGCCCCTCCGGCTTCAGACCCCGGTGAATGCTGTTGCTATTCCAAAATACCGTCTGTCCCCTCTGCAAGGAAATCTGCAAGGCACCCGGGATCTCTCCTTGCCGGTCGTTGAGCAGGCACTCGCGCTCGCGCTCAGTGCGGTAGCGCCGCTGGCTGCCGGGAACGATCCACAGACAGGGATCGTCGGCTAGGGCCAGATGCCATTTGACGAAGTGCTTGCGATGGCGTCTGAGAATCTCCATCTCTACCTCGTAGCTGCCATCTTGCTCGTTGCCGCCGGTATCTCGGTGCCAGCCGATTTCATAGTCGTCCCCAACAGCGCAAAGATGTACCCATCCCAAGCGCAATTCCTCGCCGATAAATGGCCGCAAATAGCGGGCGATGGGTGCCGAACCCAAATACTCGGCAAACACCGGTGCGCCAAATTCCGGTGCCATTAGTCCGCAGACGAAATGGGGGTCTGCACCCGCTGCACCCGGCCCATCGGTGCGCACCCCCGCTGCGTCATCGATGACCTCTCCAGAGCGCACCTTGGCCATCACCTCGTGCGCCGCCGTCGTCAGTTCCTCTAGCATATCTAGCTCCACTGCGTCGTCGGTAATGAAATAACCCTGATTGCGATACTGGTCGATCTGTTGCTGACTGGCCATAATTGCTCCGTCTGCGTTAGGTGGGACCCTGGCGCTGATCGTGCGCCTTGAAACACTAAGAAGTGCCTGTAAATGTAATTGTCGATTGAGGCGTCGGGGAAATCTTCGACGCCTCAATCCGTGATTCTATTCGCTCTTTGGCTTGACTACGGCTAAGCCCGTTCCTACTGCTGACACGCGATTCCACCCCGATCCTCTGAGACCAGCGTAGATCATGTGATAGGTCCCGTTTATTGCGAATACTTGTGGGGTCAGGAGGCCGTCGCGATCCCAAGCATTGGCATTGGCCGCGGGCGTGAAGATTGGGTTGTGTGGGTTGGGTTCGAAGGTGCGGAAGTCGCGCGTGCGGACGTGCCCAATGGTCCAGACCTCGCCGTCGTAGCCGCCGTAGAACAGGTGGAAGTAGCTTGGCCCTTTGAGGATTTCGGCTTCGCGCACTCCGTAGCGGTCCCACGCCTGCCCCGATCCGCTGAACACGGGATTGGCGGGATTTTTGGTGACTTTCGCCGGATCGCTGGTTGGTGCGGTGGCGTGACAGATGGTCGGCACGTTGTAGAGGATATCGCGCCGTTCAAGAGGCGCTGGTGACTCGCCGGTATAAACCATGTGAATGACATCGCCTGACACGACCACGGATGGATGGGAAGAGCCGTGTTGCTCGTGCGCGCCGCCGACGGCAACTACCGGTTCGTTGCCAATCCGCGTCCACGCTCCGAAATCGCCGTCGCTAACCAGCAGACCGGTCTGTTTGCGGCGGGGCTTGTCCTTGCCTTGGGTGCCGAGATAATAGGCGTAGTAGCGCTGGTCGGCGGGGTTCCAGAACGGGAATGGGTATTCCACGCCTTGGTTGTCGAAGCTGTCGGCGGAAGGCAGGAGTATGGGATTGCGCTGGTCGTGCGTCACTGCCGTAGGATCGGCGACTGGCGCGGAGCTGTGCATGTGTACCCAGCTACCATCCCCTCCCTTTTTGGCCCATAGATAATGCACGGTGTCACCCACGACGATGGCGTGACTAGCAGCCGCCCACGCGGGTGGCTCGCAGTACAGTAGCGGCTTCTCGGCGGTGAGCCGCTCGAAGCGGGCGAATGCTGTGAATGGGATTGGGTCGTTAGTGTTCATAGCGGCTGCATCATGTTCCGGTTTGCATGGATGTCCACAACCTTTCGATCCCTTCAATGAAGACTCGAAAGCTGTTTGAGGCATTCTCGCGTGACAGGAAAGCAGCCATGCGTCTTGCACCTGATCGTTTCTGAAACTCGGGGATCAGTTTGGCAATGATATCGGAAGGCCGAACCACAGTATCGGGGTTTTGGTATCGACTCTTGCCTAGTTCGCGTAGCGCGCTTGATCGAGTTGCGGGAAATGCTTGTTTAAGCGCTTGCGGCTCGCCGATATACCAAGCTTCCAGTTCCCGACAAGCTACTCGGATAAGCACGTCGCGCCGCCCGGTACTTTGGCATAGTTGGACGAGATTGGTCTTCACTTGGTGGCAATCCGCGCTGTCCTGATCCTGTATCACGACGAAACGCACGCCCGGTTCGCGCCAAGCCTTCAGCTTGCGGGGTATGCTCTTCTCTAGATCCTGCTTTCCTTCGTGGGGCACACACTGGAATAACAATCCGGGAAATAATCTCGGCAGCAGACCTTCCAGCAGTATCCTCATTGAGTCTTCCTCTAGCAGGAACACAATGCGATTCACTGTGGCCCGGCACCCTCGAAAAGTCTCTGCTTCCATAGGGCACCCGGCAAGTCTCCCTCTGCGACAAGAGCGCGCAGCAGTTCGCTATCGGACGCTCGGCGCACGGTTGTGAATCCGCCTTTCTTAACCAGCCAGAAAATCTCGTCGAGTTCTGTGCCGTTCAGGAAATCGGGAGAGTGGGTCGAAACGAATATTTGGCCGCCGCGTCGGGCGTAATTCCGAAATTCCTCGGCCAATTCTATTAGCAATTCGGGATAGAGCTGGTTTTCGGGTTCCTCGATTGCTAGCAACGGATGGGGCTTTGGGTCATACAGCAAGACGAGGTAGGCGAACATCTTGATGGTGCCGTCGGAGACGTAGCGGGCAATGAATGGGTCCTTGAAGCTGCCGTCCTGAAAGCGGAGGACGAGACGCCCGTCCTCCGTCGGTTTGGCGTCAACGCCACTCACACCCGGGACGCGCTGGCTCATAGCCTTCAGTACTTGGTCGAAGCACTCGCGGTGATTCTCGTAGAGGTACTGGGCCACTTGGGCGACGTTATCGCCACGGTTAGACAGATGCTCGGCATGCCCGGCCTCACTGCTTGGTCGGGCGTCGGCAATGTGGAAGTCCGAGACGTGCCAGTTCTCGATTAGGCTGCGAAACTCTGAGACGACCTGGAACTCGCGGAACTGCCCCAAGCCCTTGATAGCGAGGACGCTCGGATCGTCAAGCTTGTACTCTGCTCTCTTTTCTTTTACCTCTTCCTGACCATAGACTGATTCATTTGTGATCGCGGTTCCGATTCCGCCTGAGAAATCAACGAAATGCCAGGGACGTCCATATTGCCCTTTACGGTAGTGGAGTACTTCGCGTTCAACCGATACTCGGCCATCCTTCGCTACTATTTCGAGTTCGTAGGTGGCTAGACGTCCGCCGCTCTCGCGGAATTTGATAGTGATCCCAATCGGCCCTTTCTCTCCCCGACTGACCAACTCGCGGAACCCGCCGCGTTGCGCCACCGCCATGGTGACGTTCTGGGTCAGCGCGTCCTTGAGAAAGTTAAACACGTCGAGTAGCGTTGACTTGCCCGTGCCGTTTGCACCCACGACTACGACCATCGGAGGTAAATCATCAAACACGGCGTGGCGGAAGGAACGGTAGTTCTTGATTTCAATCTGCTCAATCCGCATAGGTTATTTCTCCGTATTGTCGAACATTACCGTTGGGCTGGCTGAACTAGCTGTTCCGTTGGCGGCTATCACGATTCATCGAGCGAGCGGCGAAGGGTTGCAGTCAGTTCCCGACGGAAATCCTCGTCATTATCCCTAGACTTAGACCAAATAACGGTCGTGCAGTGGTTCGTATCGAAGTGGGTTCCATCATCGCTCTCAAATTTTTCCTTTTCACAAATATATATAACAGGCTTGCCCAGACCCTCTGCGTAACCGGCCTCCCAATATGCGCCATTGTTGCCGTGAGTAAGATCAGCAATGACGAACTTCGCGTCTCTGATTCGGACGCGCATGATGTTATCGATGATACCCGCCTTTGAGACATCACGCATGTCGACAAGATCGCAGCCAATATCCTCTTTCACTGCTGGTTTCACAACGTCCCGGACAAAGGACTCGAGATCGGATTCGTCGAACTGCATGGCGAGGAAACCGTAGTTTCCATCGAATCCCCCGCGTTTTTCCGCTTCATACTGCTCCCATCCTTTGAGGGTAAGGCTAACTCCTTTATAACTAGCAAGGCCCCCAAGAGCCCGAGAAGTGTTTCTTACATTAACGACGCCGTGTTCGCACAACTCTTCAATGAGTTGCTTGGCCAATTCTTCGCTCGGAGCGCCAATCTCCTCGCTGATTTCAGCAAGCTGGCGAATTGGTTCGCCTGATTCTGATACCTGATCTCCAATATATCTAATGAGATTCATCGCCTGTACCGCAGGACTTGTGAATTCGTTCATGTTTTTCCCTTACTTGTTCTATCTCCTGTAGGTCGAAATCGGCGCGCTTTTGCGCTGTCGCCCTTGAAGCGAGACAGGCGACTGGATAGATTGGGCCAACATATCGCAATCCTGCGCTCATTTAAGCTACGAGACGCCCATCACAACGCCAAGGAACGCCCCAATGCCTCGTCCCAATATACTCTTCATCATGGATGATCAGCACCGCCACGACTATCTTGGTGCTGCCGGTGCCGACTTCCTGCGGACACCCCACCTCGACCGCCTCGCCGCCGCTGGCGTGCGCTTCACCCAATGCACCACCAACGCACCCGTCTGTGCGCCGGCGCGGATTGGCTTGGCTTCTGGCTTGCAACCGAGCCGCCTCGGCTGTTTGGACAATTCGGGGCGGCTGCCCTTGGGCACCACC
>JAAXGF010000409.1 GCA_012267605.1 Alphaproteobacteria bacterium
TTGCGGAAGTCGGGTTAGCGCACAAGAGAGCGGCCAAGGACGAGATCAAGAAGATCCACGACAGGATCGACTCCGTGGACGACCGAATCAACGAGATCGAAAGGGAGCAGACACGGATCGAGGGGGTCGTTGAAGCGATGCCGGCGGCCGGTGAATTCCATTCCCTCACGAACAGCGTCGCCGAAACCCGCGGCGACGTGAGGGCGATCCGGGCCTCGCTCGGCGGAATCGAGAAGATGGTCACGGGCCTGGGCGGCCAGGTGACGTCGATCAACAATTATCTGTTGGAGAAGCGGACATGACCGGCGGGCTTGGCCGTGCCGGGGCCGAGGACCTGCGCCTGGTCGTCCTGCGCCTGCTCGCGGAATCGAGCGGCTACCGCGCCAACGAATCGCTCCTGAAGATGGCGCTCGCCGACTGGGGCCACGTGGTGTCGCGCGACCGCGTCAGGTCCGAGCTCTCCTGGCTCGCGGAACAGGGGCTGACGACGCTGCGCGAGATCGGCGGCGTGATGATCGCCGAGCTCACGGGACGCGGGGGCGATGTGGCGTCTGGCGCGGCCGTCGCGCCGGGCGTCCGGCGTCCGTCGCCGGATTGACATGGCCGACCGACGCTCCAGCATATCGCGGCTTCCCGCGAAAATCCGCGAGCAAATCAACCGGCTGATCCGGGACGGAGCGATGATCGACGAGATTGTCGCTCACCTCAAGACGCTCGACGTCCAAGTATCGCGATCGGCCGTGGGCCGTTTCAAGCAATCGGCCGAGGCAACCATGCGCCGCTACCGGGAGGCGCAAGAGATCGCCGAGGTATGGGTTCGCGAGTTGGGAGAACGTCCCCAAGGCGATATTGGCCGCCTGGTGGCCGAAGCGCTGCGCACAGCCACGTTCGGCGCTTTGGCGCGCATCGAGGCAGCGGCAGAGGCGGGTACCGTGGATGGAAAGATGGGAGATAAAACGACCAAACCAGACTGCGCCGCGAGCCCTGGAACGGGCCGGTTTTTCCGGCCTTTTCGACACCATAAAAATCGTTGGATTTTCCTGCCCTTTTACATCCCCTGAAATGCCGGCAAAATCGCGTTTTCCAAGCAATTCACGGCGAATTAAAGGCGGGATTTGCAAATACTTTCGACGGGCAGGAACAGCACACGCCAATCGATTCAATACCCGCAGGCCTTTGAAAACCAACATCGAATCCCACGGAATCCCACTCAATCCCCGTCAATCCCGGTTTACAAAGACTTTTGACGCTCCACAGCCGGCCAAGTCTTCGAATGGAGAGACTCTGAAAATGGCAATCGCTACATCGTCAAGGGCGGCTCAAGGGACGACAAGGGGTGCGGCATTTGCCGCCCTGCCGCACGTCACAGCCGGTCGGCCCATCTCAAACACATCCTGATCGGATTTCGCCTGGTGAGGGAATAGCGGACACAGAAACGCCGAAAACGTTACCAACAATTTAATTGCAACAGTGCCCAGCAGGTCGTATTTCGAGGGTGGTACGTTTCGCGATGCGCCAGATGTGTCCTCGCGGCGGTACAATTCCGAAACCAATGCTGGGCGAGCTATGGCCAACCCAATTGAGATTCCGCACAACGAGCGCCAAAGCATGCTGGCGGCTGGTGAGGACATCCTTGAGTGCTATCGCGTGCTGCGAAACACTAATGACAATATCGTCGGTGAGGTGTTGCGGGACCAAGGCACGTTTTATGAGTGGAATCATTATCCCGAAGGTGACGTCTATGATCGCGAGAACGGGTCGCAGTATTTTTACCATGCGCATCCGACGGAACTGCGCGAAGGTGAACACGGGCATTTTCACACGTTTCTCAGAAAACGGCGCATGCCGCCCGACGCACGCCCCGTACCGTACGATGGAGACGTTGCCTGGCCGGCTGGCGACGACGCACTCAGTCATTTGATCGGTATATCGATGGACCCGAAGGGGTATCCCATTTCCCTTTTCACCACCAATCGCTGGGTCACCGGGGAAACTTGGTACGCGGCTCGGGACGTTTGTGCCATGCTTGACCTTTACGCGATCGACCACGCGCGCCCATCATGGCCAGTCAACCGCTGGATCACCGGCATGCTGCGGTTATTTCGCCGCGACATAATTGCCCTGATCCATGAACGCGACAAGACAGTAAAGGCGTGGCAAAAGAAGCATCCGCACACGGACGTCTACGAAGACCGATCGCTGGAAATTACCTCCCGGCGAAAAGTGAGCGTCGAGGCTCGCATGGCAGAACTCATCGAATTCCGGCAATCGTCGGTGGCACAGCTAGCCTAACGGCAAGACGTCAAAGGCGGTCTTAAGAGATGGCCCGCGACAAAGAATTAGCGGTAGGCCATTTCAGGCAACCAGGTCGCCAGGGCTGGAAAAGTGGCGATGATACTGAGGCCAACGAGCTGCAAAATTACGAAGGGCACGACGCCCCGATATAGCTGACCGATTCGCACCTCGGGCGGCGACACACCCCTCAAATAGAACAGGGCAAAGCCGACCGGCGGCGTGAGAAACGACGTCTGCAAACAAACTGCAACCAAAATAGTGAACCACAGCGGGTCGGCACCCAACACCGCCAAGACCGGCTGCAGCAACGGCAATACGATAAGGGTAATTTCGATCCAATCCAAAACGAAGCCCAAAACGAAAACCAGGCCCAGCATGAGAAAAATGACACCGCCCGTCTCAAGCGGGATCGCAGTCAACAGCGCGGCGATGGCCTCGTCGCCACCGACGCCACGCAACACGACAGAGAAACAAGTCGCACCAAGAAAAATCGCGAAGATGAAAGACGTGGTCTTCGCCGT
>JAAXGF010000055.1 GCA_012267605.1 Alphaproteobacteria bacterium
GTTGCGGAAGTCGGGCTAAAGGCCTCCATCCCGGTGCGAAAATCCGCCTGGGCCGGTGCTGTGAATGCCAGAACCAGGACCGCCAGAATCGTCCACTGCCGTAAAGCCATTCTCATGATCGCGGTGATTGAATTTGGCTCCGGAGATTTTGAGCCTAGGCCATTAAAGAATTCTTACATCGTCATGATTCGTGCCGGAGATTTGGCGAATTGGCGCGGCAAACGCTATCGCAGTGCGTCAGCGATTATTCAATCGATCCGTGTCGCGATATCGATAGTTCGGTCAGGGACAATGCAAACTTATCGCCTTGCGTGTGCCCGCCTCGGCCTCCAATTCGGCGGTATGGGGTCTTTCCCCATCACCACAATGCCACTCGGCCAGGAAGTTTTTCTCGCAACCCGGTGCCGGATCTCCAAGAACGTGTAAATCGACAATGTAAATGCAGTCCTCCTTATTGTTGCAAGCGGTCGCAAGGAATGGCGTGGCGTTCCCTTTGTCGGTATCGGGGCAGTTCGCTCCGTAGGTGCCGTGTACGACCTGAATGCCCTTTTTATGGCTCGCCAATCGGAGTTGTCGAATTATGCGTCCAAAGTTGCTCATCCGGGTGTGCATTGCGTCTACTTGACCATGTAGGTCCGTTAGATTGCTTGCCAAGTCCACGACTGCGGTATGAAAATTTTCAGTAAGCTTATCAACCTTCGCGCTCGCACCAACCGCCTTGTCGCGCAGATCCACAATCTGTTTCTCGGTGGCAATACTGGTGAGCTCCTGCTCAATTTCCGTCATCCGTTCGGAGGTCGCGTGAATATCCGCGGTCAGATGAGCCACGAATTCCTCAAGATTATCCTGACGGGCCAGAAGGTGTTGAAGCTGCTCCAAATCGGCAAGTTCGCCCGGATCGTCAGCCTCTTTAACCTGACCTATCATACTTAATTTATCTTCCAACGATGTCAACCTGGCGGACAGACCGTCAAACAATTCACTGGGAACATTCGCGGCACGTGTGTCCGCATCTAGGCGCCCCGTAATGTTACGATATCGGCTCTCCAAGGCAGCGACCCGTTCTTCGAGAGCACCAACGTGGCCGCGGAATCGATCCATTTTGAAATCGGAGGAAACCTCCATTAGGGCGGTCTCCGCCTTGTCCAATCGCGCAGCGAATGCCGCCGGATTAACTTCCGCCAATTTTTCTTCGAGTTCTGACAATCGGAATTTTACGTCCTGTGCCTCAAGTCGATCTAACTGTGTCGTCGCGACGGATATGGCATAGACGGCAATACAAACCGAGATGAACGCGACACCCGCGCATCCGGCCATGATCAAGAGCAAGGCGCGATCAGTAAGCATCACGATCTACTATCATGGAGTGCCCCAACTTCGTAATCATTGACAGTGAACGAAAGTCGAGCATCCAAATTGCCGTTTCGCGCGTGCTCATTTGTCGATCCAATCCATCCCGCGACTGGCGCTTTCAATCCCGTATCGCGCCCGTCAAATTGGCGCCGGTCAGATCAGCACCGGTTAAATCGGCACCACGCAAATCTGTATCACGCAGATCGGCGTCACGAAGATTGGCCCGCGCCAGTTTAGCGTCAATCAAGTTCGCCCCGCGCAGGTTTGCGCCTGAGAAATTAGCGCCGATCAATGCGGCGTTCTGCATCGGCGCGTTGACCAAACTGGCGCGAGAAAAATTCGCCAAGTCGGCGTTGACATCGGTGAATGTTGCACCCTTTAGATTGCTACCCTGCAAATTTGCAGACAACAATCCAGCTTCAGTGAAATCCGTGCCCAGGAGAACGGCCGTGCGCAAGTCGACGTCATGCAGCACCGCGGAATTGAGATTGGCGTTGGTGAGGTTTGTCTGATGCAATTTCGTGTTGCGCATTTCCGCGCTTTGCAGATCGGCTCCGGTCAGATTCGCACCGCTCAGATCCGAATGGGCCAATACAGCGCGACGAAAATTCGCGCCCGGGAGATCGGCATTCTTGAAATTGGCGTAAGTGACGATACTCATGAGGAAACTTGCCGGTGTTCTGCTTGTCACGCCCTCCAAGCTTGACCGAATCATGTTTGACCCGGCGAAGAACGCCGCGCCGATTTCCGCCCCGTCCAGGACAGTTTCGGTCATCGAGGCGTCGACGAAATCGGTGCGCGTGAGATTGGCGCCGCTGAAATTCGCCTTGTTCACATACGCGTTGCCTAAAATCGCCTTTTGGTCCTTAGAACCGGGACCAAGATCAGCATTCTCGAAATTGGCGCCGTGGCAGTGGCAATGGAACATATAGGCGCCGCTCAAATCCGCATTGCTCAAATTTGTACCGCGAAGTTTCGACCAAAATACGTGGGCATCCCGCAAATTTAACCCGGTCAATTCAAGGCCGTTTAACGTGACCTTTCGGAGGTTCACCGGTGCGTCCGGCGCAGCCTGTCGAATCTGATTGAATATATTCACCCCCCCTTTGCGTTCGAGGATCGCGACCAAACTTTTCCGGTCGCCCAAAACTCGCCGCGCTTTCGACCATCGCCGCCGAGAATCGTTCTCCGCGAATATTCGCGCCACGGTTGGATCGGTTTCCTCGGCATGGGCGTTCCGCGGAGAAAAAAGCCCAGCCGCCAGAGGGAAAATCCTGTCGCCATTCGACGCCGGGAATATCTCGAGAAGAGTCGACACCAGTATGATTGCGAACGAGAATCCGGAAATAACTGAACGATTATACGTCAATTCAGTGCCGTCGGATTGATGTTGATTGCCTGAGCTGAAAATCTTCCCGATACCGGCAGCAGCTACAAAATACATATTGAATCATTCTAGCAGTTATTGTGGGCGAAGCCCGCACAAATCCGCGCAATCGTTTCTCGAGAAAGGCGTGCCGCGAACGAAAAGCCTTGACAATATCGAGCCGCGTTCATTCGTAACTGACAATGTCAGTCGTATAAAACCGTCCCGTCCAATCTAGCGCCGACGAGGCTAGTGCCCTCCAATATTGCGCCATTCAGTGTTGCATCTCTCAGATCGGCGCCATCAAACACTGCTTCGCTGAGATCCGCGCCACGCAGGTCGGCATCGCGCAGGTCGGCGCGGGTGAAATCCGCGCGGGTCAAATTAGCATCGCGGATCTTCGCACGCATGAATTTGGCGCCGATGAACGCCGCGTCCTGCATATCCACGCCATTCAAAACGGTGTCGGAGAAATCAGCCAAGTCCGCATGAACGTCGGTCAAAACTGCCCCATCCAAATTAGCTTTGCGCAGGTTAGCGCCGAGCAATCCGGCATCAGTGAGATCCGCACCGCGCAAAATCGTCATTCTTAAGTCCACATGATGAAGTATGGCACCGTATAGGTTGGCGTTTCTCAAATCTGTCAGATACATATTCGCATCGCGCATTTCGGCGCTCTGAAGATTGCCGCCTCGGAGGCTGGCACGCGACAGGTTCGCGTGTGCCAGGATGGCGCCGCGAAGATTGGCAAACTTGATCTCCGCGTGTCGAAGATTTGCGTAGCTTAAATTAGCGCTCGGAAACTTTGCAGGAGTTTGGCTGGTAACGCCTACCAGGCTCGCCCGTATGAGGATGGCACCGGCAAAATTGCTGTCGCCGATTTCCGATCCGTCCAAAATTGATTCAGTCAACGAGCTGTGGATGAAGTCGGTTCCGGTCAAATTTGTGCCTCTAAAACTAGCCCGATCGAGGTGAGCGTCGGCGAGAATGGTTTTGACTCCGTCCTCTCCAGGGCTGAGGTTGGCGCCATCGAATTCGGCGTTGTGACAGTGGCAATGGTATAGGTACGCACCTTGCAAATTGGCATTCTTAAACTTGACGCCACGAAGCTTGGACCAATAAATTTTGGCATCTTTGAGGTTAATCCCCGAGAGATCAATCTCATTCAACGTCATCTTTCGCAAGTTTACCGAGCCCTCTGGATAGATATTTCGTATTCTATTCAGGGTAAATGCGCCTCTTGGTCTTTCCAAGATAAACTTTAATACTTTACGGTCATTAAGTATTTTCTTTGCGAGTGCCTGTCGGTCTTCTTCATTCTGTTCTGCAAATAATTCCGAAACAATCGTATCCAGTTCCACGGCGCGCGCAGGACCGGCTAACGATAGGCGGATTCCGCATTCATCCGGAAGGATATGCAAATCGAACAAGACTGAAGCGGCAATAAAAGCCAACAAGGCTAGGGCAAGATCAGCGCCACGAATCCTTGCTTGCATGGATGACCAGACCTTCGAAAATCAACTTTTCCAGCATACCATGACTCCAAGTATCGAGAAGCGTTGATCTTTTTGATTCCTCTTTCCATGACCAAACACATTGGTGGGCAACACCGCCCGGATAGTGGAAGCTGGGTTAGCAGCACTAACCCGACTTCCGCAACTCGGGGGTCGCGAATATGCTAACCC
>JAAXGF010000092.1 GCA_012267605.1 Alphaproteobacteria bacterium
ATCAGACCTGGGCAGTTACCATGAGGCAACAAATAGTTTAGGAGCACGACGCTTGCGCCGACAGAAAATCCAGAGGTTAGCTGGCTGAAACCGTAGTCAAAACTCAGCGGGAGCACGGCTAGGATTTTGTCGCACGAAGTGTTGCCGAGGTAGCTGGCCACGCTTTGCGCGCCCCACAGCAAGTTTCTGTGCGATAGAATGACGCCTTTGGGCATGCCGGTACTTCCGGATGTGTAAAGGATTGCAGCCGCATCTTCGCTGCTCATCGCATACCGCGATCTCTTTGCCTTGACAGTCAAAAAGGAGTTCCAATCCACAATCCGTCCGGCAGCCGACACGCCTGGCGGCGCCGAGCCAACAATTATTACGCGTGAAAGGAAATCAGCGTGATCGATTGTGTCGTTCAAGCCCAACAGCCGGTCTCCCGACGTGACCAAGAATCGAACACTGCAGTCGCGAAGAATGTGATCCGTTTGCTTTGTCTTGAGCAATGGATTGATAGGCACGAAGATACCGCCGGCTGCTGCCGTCGCAAACATTGCGATAACGGCTTCGGGGCGTTTCTCCAAGTAAACACCCACCCGGTCGCCATGTCTTAGGCCAAGTCCGAGGAAACCCTCCGATGCCCTGCGGATGGCATCGGCGAGGCGATCGTAGGTGTAGGTTTCGTGGCCATGAATCATGGCTGGTGCTGATGGAGCGCCACGGGCCGTGGAAAAAACAAGATCGGGTAATAGTTTGGACATGTTCAGAAAAAGCTGTTTGACAACCCTTTGAGGTCGAAGACGGACCTAAAGGAAACCTTACGGCGACCGGCGCGGTAGGTAAACGGGTATGGGTTTCAGCGGCTTACACCACAGAGATCCGCTTTCCGTCCAGATTGGCAAAATTTGACTAAAGAGATTGAAAAGAAGTTGAACAAGTGGATTTTTTTTAGTTTTCTTTCCGCAATTTCGCTGTTTGTGTCGACAGTTCCCGTCAAGTTAGTCGCTTCCAGGCTTTTATCGGCGCCGGAAATTGTCTAGAAAGTGCACCCAGGAAATTTAACATACTGAGTGCCGCCACCCCTGCAATGGAAGGAATGATTAACTTCACTACACGTAATGGCCTCCAACGATGGGGATCGGTTGACCAATTGAATCACGATTCCGAAGCTTTGCTGTGAAGACAAAGCTAATGTGGCGCTCATTTGAAACGGACGAAGAATTAGAGAAGAATAAGATAGGCCGATCGGAGCCGAAAGAATGAGCGTTCTTGAAGCGGTTCGCGGGGTACTGGAAGATACCCTGCGGCTGGGTGGACGCGCTAAGAATTTAGAGCAGTCAACACCCTTGTTTGGTAGTTTGCCGGAACTCGATTCGCCAGCTGTTGTCACGATCATCACAACTATTGAGGAGGATTTCGGCATCGTCATCGACGATGACGAGATCACAGCTGAGACGTTCGAAACCGTCGGCAGCCTGTGTCGGTTCATCGAACAAAAAATTGGTTCTTGATGGCTGCTGTGGATGGTTCGACAAGACATCCCTTTTTCCTTCCGGGCCCTGCGGGCCGGCTCTTCGCCATTTATCATCCGCCACAGATCGAACGGGAGGCGGCCGAGGACGTAATTTTTGTTCCACCGTTTGCCGAAGAACAGAACCGTTCTCGGCGTATCGCGACGTTGCAAGCTGAGTTATTAGCCGAGATTGGTGTCGGGACACTGTTGATCGATCTTTTCGGGTGCGGGGATAGCGCTGGAGATTTTTCCGATGCTCGATGGGAAATTTGGCGGGGAGACGTGTTGGCCGCCGCCGCCTGGCTACGCGCACAGCGCGAATCCTCGGTGTCTTTGCTGGGTTTGAGGCTCGGTGGCGGCTAGCACTGGACGTAGCCTGCAAGGAAAGTGAGGCATGGCACCTTATTGTCGTTTGGCAGCCTGTGGTTAGCGGCGCTACGATGCTGAATCAGTTCTTTCGGCTTCGCGTGGCATCGAAGATGGACGAATCAAACGAAACCAAAGAAAGCACTGAAGATTTGCGGCGACAGCTCGATCAAGGCGGGACCGTCGAAGTTGCCGGTTACTCCATTGACCATCGCCTCGCGGACAGCATATCGTCAGTGGAACTGCGCAGCCTCCAGATGGATTGCAAGATACCGGTTTGCTGGTTTGAAATCGTGCGGTCCGAAGGCCGCGCCCTATCGCCGGTCAGCGAAGCCGCGCTAAAACAAATTCGAGATTCGGGTGTCCCGGTTAAATCCCAGTGTGTCATTGGCGAGCCATTCTGGTCTTTGCCGGAATCGTCGCCGGTATCAGAATTGCTTTCTGCAACTCGCCGCGTTTTTGAAGGTCCCCGGTTGTGAGTGTTGAAGAGATAGCCCTCTGTTTTCCGTGTGAGGGAGAGTCTCTTGTTGGCGTATTGCACCGCCATGAATCGGTATGTCAAAGAGGAGTTCTCGTTGTCGTTGGTGGTCCGCAATACCGTATCGGAAGTCATCGCCAGTTCACGCTCATGGCGCGCGAGCTTGCTGCCGCGAATGTTCCTACGCTGCGATTTGATTGCCGTGGCATGGGAGATAGTGGAGGAACGTTTCCTGGGTTTGAAAACATTAGCCAGGATATCCGTGCGGCAATGAATGCGTTCGTTTCAAGCGCCCCTGGGTTGCGCGAAGTCGTCATCTGGGGTCTCTGTGATGCCGCGTCGGCGGCCCTTTTCTACGGTTACCGGGATCAGCGGGTGAGCGGGATGATACTCCTCAATCCCTGGATTCGCACCGAGTCGGTTCAGGCCCGCGCTATATCAAGCACTATTATCCAAGCCGATTGGCTAAGCTTGATTTTTGGCGCAAAATTCGCCGCGTCGATTTCCGTTGGGTCGAAACGTGCCGGTCGTTATATGCCGTCGCGAAGATCGCGCTCGGAGTTAGCTCTGCTGGCTCAGGTAGCGATGAAGGATCGGAGCCTATGTTGGACGAAAAGAGCTCACTGCCGCTACCGGCGCGCATGGCCGATGGATTGCGTCGATTCGAAGGTCGTGTGCTCGTTGTACTTAGCGAAAAGGATCTGATGGCGAGAGAATTTGAAGAGACCGTTACCCGTTCAGCCTCGTGGCGGAAATTGTTGGCACAGAAGCGTGTCAGCAGTTTACGTTTGGGTCATGCAGACCACACTTTTTCCAGCCGCGAATGGCGTAACCGCGTGGCCGCCTGGACACGTGACTGGGTGACCTCTTGGTAAATTCGCGCCCCCGGTCTGAAACGGCGAGTTAGGCGCCGCGGTGCGTGTTCGCCGATACTCGAGCTTTGATTGTTTGCCGCACGGTTATCGACCACTTCTTGATTCCGCCTCCTTAGAATCTCTTTTTCAAAGCGAGGCGTGGTTTCGACTCCTAAGTCAAGTTTTCGCGGAGGAAGGCAGAGTACTCCACCTTTACGGCGCCGAAAATGACGGGCCGGCAAACACGCCCATTACACTAATGGTGATGGGGTGCGGCCAACTTCGATCGTTCGGACTCCGCCGCGTGGAATCGTGGACGAACTATTATTCGTTGCGCTACGCGCCGATCGTTTCACCTCATGCTGGATCAGCGGTGTACGGCGAAATTTTTCGGGTTCTCTGCCACGATCGATGGGACGCTGTTCGGCTTGACGCGCTGGATCCGGAATCCCCTATGTTTGATCAGGTCATGAGAGGATTTCGAGAAGCGGGAATGTACGCCACACCGTTTTTTAATTTTGGCAACCGCTTTGAGCAGGTTAACGGCAAAGGATGGGAAGAATACCTATCAAAGCGCCCCAGCCAGCTTCGAAACACGCTCGTGCGCAAAGAACGAAAACTAACTCGATCCGGGGAATGGCAATTCCGGCTATTCCAAGACGATGACTTGGAGAAGGCAATCGCCGAATTCGGTTCGGTATATGCAGGGAGCTGGAAGAAGCCCGAGCCTGATGCCGAGTTCATTCCCCGTCTGGCAAAACTGTGTGCCGCACAAAGAAAGTTGCGGCTGGGAATAATCTACATTGCCGGGGAGCCGGCGGTCGCACAATTTTGGATCGTCGAAGGTGATCGGGCAACGATATACAAGCTCGCCCATCTATCGAAATTCGACGCTTTCTCGGTCGGTTCCATTCTCACCATGAGGTTAATGCGCCATGTCATCGAGGTGGACCATGTTAAAGAAATCGATTTCGGCAGCGGAGATGACGCCTATAAGAAGGATTGGCTTTCGCAGCGGCGCGAACGCTGGGGTATCGTCGCGTATAATTGCCGTCGACTTCGCGGCATGTTGGGTGCTGTCGGAGAGTGGGGCCGACGAGCACTAAAGCCTAACCGTGCAACGTCAAGCGTGCCGCAAGAAATTAGTTCTGTTATATTGTAAGGATTAAGAACGGGGGATTGACGACTGAAAATTGTGAGGTTTGGGGACCGAGCGGAAGGTACCAAGATGCAAACGTGTGGGGGCAATGGGTTTTCGCAAATATCCGCGACGAGCTAATGGACCACGGCGGCGGTCGGCGAAGGGGGGGCCGACCTACGCCGCGATCGACTCGGGAACCAACAATTGTCGTCTCTTGATCGCCCGCCCCACTGTATTCGGTTTCAAAGTTGTCGACGCGTTTTCGCGAATCGTTCGCCTCGGCGAGGGCGTCTCTACGAACGGGTGCTTCACTTCAGAGGCCATGTCACGGACCATAGCAGCACTAAAGATTTGCATGAAAAAATACGGCGCAGCGGCGTGAGCCGGATGCGCTGCGTCGCCACTGAGGCCTGTCGGCGATCAAGTAACGCTGACACTTTCCAAGAGCTTGTCGGGTCCGAAACCGGGCTCGATTTGGAAATCATCAGCGAGGCCGAGGAGGCACGGCTAGCGGTTCAAGGCTGCGCGCCGTTGCTCAGTCCGGATGCCGTCTGGGCTTTGGTCTTCGATATTGGTGGAGGCAGCACGGAACTGATATGGCTGCGCTACCACTGTAGCGTACCTAAAATCCTTGCCTGGACATCCTTGCCGTGTGGTGTTGTCAGTTTGGCCGAACATCACGGCGGTGACCGCGTCACTCGCACTGACTATGAGGTAATGGTAAGGCATGTGCGTGAAATGTTGTCACCGTTTGACGCGAAAACCGATATGTCGGCTGCCATCAACACTGGTAAGGTTCAAATGTTGGGTTCGTCTGGAACGGTAACGACAGTTGCCGGAGTTCATCTGGGACTGCCCCACTACATACGCTCGCGGGTCGATGGACAGCGCCTCACATTTTGCGAAGTTGATGCCGTTTCCGCGCGGCTTATGGACATGGATTACGAGACTAGGGCAGCCATGCCATGTATTGGTCCTGATCGCGCCGATCTAGTAGTGGCCGGATGCGCTATTCTCGACGCCATTCAGCGGACCTGGCCGATCGGCGGCCTGACAGTGGCTGATAGAGGACTCCGCGAGGGTCTCCTCTTCGGAATGATGCGACAGGACCGGGACGGTCAGGACACCGCCTCTATACACGCTTAGGGTAACAGTGGTGGCGCTCAGGACGCGGACGCCCAAGGGACCGGCAAGCGGGCACCGTAAGCGTAAAGAATCATCTCGCCGATGGCTTCGTCGGCAACATGCTGACCCATTCGTGCTGAAGGCGAGGGAGCAGGGTCTGCGGTCCCGCGCGGCGTTCAAGCTGCGCCAAATCGACGATCACCACCGTTTGCTCGCACCGGGGCGCAAAGTGGTTGACCTTGGCGCAGCCCCCGGCGGTTGGTCGCAAATCGCAGCGCGTCGTGTGAGTGGCCCAGGAAACGTGCCCGTCGTTGCTTTGGATTTGGTGCCGATTAATCCAATTCCCGGTGTGATCGGAATCGTAGGCGATGTCGCGGACGATGAGATGGTCCCGCGTATATTACATGCGCTAGGAGGTCGCGCCGACATAGTGTTGAGCGACATGGCGGCGGCGTCCACGGGCCACGCGGCAACTGACCGGCTGCGTGCCATCGCTCTTTGCGAGCAGGCCTTGGCCATGGCTGAGTCCCTGCTCGCTACTAATGGCACGTTTCTTTGCAAAGTGGCACGGGGCGGAACGGACAGCGGACTGTTGGCGGCTATTAAAACCCGGTTCCGTCGCGTAAAACACGTCAAGCCACTGGCCAGCCGATCCGAATCGGCAGAAATATATTTGTTGGCAATCGGTTATCGCGCTACTGATTTCGATTAACGGGCCAGCGCCGGTGACCACCGCGCTATGGTCTTGGCGGATGGACGAATTGGTGTAAGATCGCGCGCTTACACTCCCGCGAGGTGTTATGGCGTATCGCGAAGCCTTGACCTTCGACGATGTGTTGATCGTTCCGGCGGTGTCTGAGGTATTGCCGGGCAGCGCGGACACGCGCACGCGTCTAACACGCGAGCTTGAACTCGGTATTCCGATCATTTCATCGGCCATGGATACGGTGACCGAAAGCGGTTTGGCGATTGCCATGGCGCAGGCGGGCGGCATGGGCGTCATTCACCGAAACATGTCCATTTCGGCCCAGGCGGATGAAGTGCGTAAAGTCAAGAAGTTTGAATCGGGCATGGTGGTTAACCCGGTCACCATGGGCCCTGAAAAATCTTTGGCCGACGCCTTGTTCCTAATGTCAACTCACGCGATTTCCGGAATTCCCGTTGTCGAGAATTCGGGCGGTAAATTGGTGGGTATTTTGACCAATCGGGACGTACGTTTTGCTACTGAAAAAGATACGCCGGTTAGTGAATTGATGACCGAAACAAACCTTGTGACCGTGCGAGATGGGGTAGATCGCGAGGAGGCGAAACGGCTTCTGCACAAGCACCGTATCGAGAAGCTCTTGGTCGTTGACGAATCCTATCGATGTATTGGATTGGTCACGGTGAAGGACATCGAAAAGGCCCAGCGTTTTCCTCACGCGTGCAAGGACGGTCAGGGCCGCCTCCGAGCGGCCGCTGCGACCGGTGTCGGTCACGAGGGAATAGACCGTGCCCAGGCGTTGCTCGACGCCGAGGTGGATGTTGTGGTCGTCGACACGGCTCATGGTCATTCGCGCGACGTGTTGGCGGCCATCGATCGGGTAAAATCGCTGAGCAATCATGCCCAAGTGTTGGCAGGCAATGTGGCCACAGCAGAGGGCGCGCGGGCTCTAATCGACTCTGGTGCCGACGCCGTGAAGGTCGGTATCGGGCCAGGGTCGATCTGTACCACCCGAATCGTCGCCGGCGTGGGTGTTCCGCAGCTCAGTGCCGTCTTAGATGTCGTCGACGAATGCCGTAAGGCAAATATTCCTGTCGTTGCCGACGGCGGTATCAAAGATTCGGGCGATTTAGCCAAGGCAGTTGCGGCGGGTGCCGACTGTGCCATGATCGGATCATTGTTCGCGGGAACCGACGAGAGTCCCGGTGAGGTATACCTGTACCAGGGCCGTTCGTATAAGGCCTATCGCGGCATGGGATCCCTTGGCGCTATGGAAAGGGGGTCGGCTGACCGATATTTTCAACAAGACATTACTGAAAGCGTGAAATTCGTGCCGGAGGGAGTTGAGGGTCAGGTGCCTTATCGCGGACCGGTGGCCAACGTCATTCACCAGTTGGTCGGCGGTTTGCGTGCGGCGATGGGTTACACTGGGAACCGCAGCGTCTCTGATATGCAGCGAAATTGCGAGTTTCGCCGGATATCAACGGCTGGCGTGCGGGAAAGTCACGTGCATGACATTTCGATTACGCGGGAAGCGCCAAATTATCGCCCGATCGATTGACTTGGTGACGATGCGGGTGGCTTCGTTCCTCTTGCCATTTCGGCACAAAGGATGACCGAAACCGCACTGATCCTAGATTTCGGTTCCCAAACCACACAGCTAATAGCACGGCGAATTCGCGAAGCTGGCGTCTATTGTGAAATCCGACCATGGTCGATGGCTGACGCGGAAATCTCGGAAATGTCGCCAAGGGCGATTGTGTTGTCAGGTGGCCCCGCTTCAACGACGCACCATGCCGCGCCCGAGGTGCCAGCGGCCGTATTTACATTGGGCGTGCCAGTTCTGGGCATTTGTTATGGTCAGCAGGCAATGTGTGCGGCGCTCGGTGGACGAGTTGGCGTGGCGGAGCGGCGTGAATTCGGCCGTGCCCATATCGATATCGTGGCGGAGTGCCCAATCTTCGATGGATTTTGGCGGTCGGGTGGAAGCGAGCAGGTGTGGATGAGCCACGGCGATCACGTAGCTAGCTTGCCTTCCGGATTCCGCGCCGTCGCAACCAGCGAAGGCGCGCCGTTCGCAGTGATCGCCGATGCAAAACGGCGATTCTACGGCTTGCAATTCCACCCCGAGGTGAGCCACACGCCGTTGGGCGCCCAATTGCTTAGGAGTTTCGTACGGGACGTCGCGGGGTGCCGCGGAGACTGGACAATGGCGTCTTTTCACCACCGCGCTATCGCAAAAATTCGCGACCAAGTGGGGGATGGACGGGTAATTTGTGGCCTATCGGGTGGGGTTGATTCGTCGGTTGTTGCCGTTCTCCTGCACGAAGCAATCGGAGATCGCCTCACTTGTGTGTTCGTTGACACTGGCTTGCTGCGTGCCGGAGAAGCGGAGCAAGTGGTATCCGTATTTCGCGATCGCTTCAATATTCCCCTTGTACATCGAGACGCAAGTGCCGAATTTATTTCGAAGCTGGCCGGTGTGACCGACCCCGAGGCCAAGCGTAAGATCATCGGCGCAACGTTTATCGATATCTTTGACCACGAGGCTCGGGAAGCCAGGGGGGCCGACTTTCTGGCCCAAGGCACCTTGTACCCGGATGTCATCGAATCGGTGTCTCCTGCGGGTGGTCCGAGCGTGATGATCAAGTCCCACCACAATGTTGGTGGTTTGCCCGAACGCATGAATCTCAAACTCGTCGAACCTTTGCGCGAGTTGTTCAAGGACGAGGTGCGTGCTCTCGGTCGAGAGCTTCAGGTGCCCGAGGAGTTTGTCGGTAGACACCCTTTTCCCGGCCCTGGCCTGGCCATCCGCATTCCCGGCGAGGTTACTGAGGAAAAACTGGCAATCTTGAGGAATGCGGACTCGATTTTTCTCGACGAAATCCACAAGGCTGGGCTCTACGACGAGATCTGGCAAGCCCTCGCAGTGTTGTTGCCGGTGCGCAGCGTCGGCGTGATGGGCGACGA
>JAAXGF010000261.1 GCA_012267605.1 Alphaproteobacteria bacterium
GACCCTGCCGCAACAGCCCACACCGCGGATCTGCGCCTGACGGCCCTCGATTCGCCCCCTCCATTTGGCGCCCTGTAGTGCCAACCTTTGGAGGTCCGATTGTGGAAAATCAATGGGTTAGCATCTTCGCGACCCCCGAGTTGCGGAAGTCGGGTTAGGGGCGGAAATCGAACAAGTTCAGGGCGTCGGCTTGGGGATTATCCCGTGCGGCACGAAACGCGTTGCCCAGGTCCGTATCCTTCCATTCGCCGTCAACCACATTGGTCGCGAAGTCGGCTTCCTTGAACACCGAGTAGATAAGGTTTCCCTGGGTATCGAACAAGAATAGGTCATAGTATCCGCGCTCCTGCGTGAAGCGGCGGAACCAGGGGTGATACCGTTCGTGTACCTTGCTATACCGGCTACCGTCCTCAGCCTTGTCGAGGTTTTGCTTTTCGCCAACGGGGTGGGGGTTGTCCTCGATATAGGCCTTGTGAAGCCGCTCCGTTGGCGCATCACCCAAGCGTGTCCACGCGGAAACAAAACTCTTTACGGCGGAATGGACGGTCGGGTTGTCTGCCTGAAAACGAATATCTTGTTCAATTGAAGTAAGGTAATCGCGCAAAGCCTGACGCCTTGCCTCCAATAATGCGTTCAGCTTGTTTTCGGCCGCGACGCTAAGCGCGTCGGCAGTGGCAAAATAATTCAAGGTACCGACTATTGCACACGATAGGAGCGCGCTTACAACGATCAGCGCTGGAACCTTCGTAGCAACTTTCGATACGTTCAGCTTTTTTGTCCAGTTCATAGACAACTTAACTTGTTTCATTAGTTAATCCCCACTAATTTTTCATGTCCACTAACGAAATGTGCCAATGCACGTGCTCGGGCCGCGACGTAGGCTCTTTCGCCAATGACGCGATTTCCGCATAATCCAAGAAAGTCATTGTGAATCGGTTAACGTCGACCGATTTGCTTGATTTTGATTGTCAGAAGGAGCGATCGCGGGGTTCAGTCGCAAGCGAGGCTATGCAATTATCGGTAATTTAGTTCACCGTAATTGGTAATTTTGTTTACCATTATTGGTAATTCAGTTTGCGATTGCTAAATCCTACAACATTGCCAAAGCCAGCTTAAACTAACTACCGCGCCAAGTGATACTACTCGGCTTCCTTGATCAACCTGGCGGACACCCCCAACCCGCGCTCGCCGTCTCGTAGACGGCTGAATTCCAGCTCCATGCCGGTTCCGGTAAGGGTACGGTCGTATTGGTGAATTTCGTACCCGCCATCATCGTGAATAATCATCGAGTAGACAGTCAAAGTGTTTCCCGCGATGCGCGCCCAGGCGTAAGGCTCGCCACTGGCGGGATCAACCGCCTTCACGGCACGGTAAACGTTGGGCCGGCCGCTGGGGGCAAAGGCTATCTGGTTCGATCTGCGTTTGATCTTAGGATTGTCGGGATCGCCTTTGCGAATCACTGTGGTCCAAGCGACGGTGAACCCACCACCCGCCGATCCTGCACCACCAGTTGAAATGGTCACGTCAAGATCGCGAACAGTCATCCCATAATAATCGCTGAAGTCGTTCTGGGCGACACCGCTACCCACGAATCGCCCCTTGAACGCTTCGATCGGCAAGGCGGATTGGGCCAGCGCGTCTTTGAGCCCCAATAAGGCCAACAATACTACCCCCACCAGCATACCGCCAAGCCGCAGCGGGTGTTGTAAAGCTGTACCGATCATCCCATTCTCCCGTCAATCCGCCAATTTCTCGCAGATTACTCTAGTGTCGAAACATCCGCCAGGTGCCGCAGCACCATCCCCAGTTGGTCCCAGCCCCTTACGGCCATTTCACTTCAGGCGGCAGGGACATCAGGATGGCCTCGGTATTACCACCAGTCTTCAGGCCGAACTGTGTTCCTCGGTCGTAAAGCAAATTGAACTCCACGTATCGGCCACGGCGGACGAGCTGGTGCTCCCGCTGGGCCGGAGTCCAGGGCCGCTGCATGTGACGACGCACCAAGTCTGGGTAGACGTCGAGAAACGCCAAACCAACCGAGCGGACGAAGGCAAAGTCGTGGTCCCAATCGCCACTATTCAAGTTATCGAAAAATATGCCGCCGACTCCGCGCGCCTCACCCCTGTGCGGTAGGAAAAAATACTCGTCAGCCCATTGCTTATATTTTGTGTAGGCGTCAGACTCGTAGGCATCGCAAGCATCACGTAAGGCGGTGTGGAACGCTTGAGTATCATCTTCGTCGGGAACCATGGGTGTCAGATCCGCACCACCGCCGAACCACTCCCGTGCCGTCACGAGATGGCGGCAATTCATATGCACCGCGGGCACCAAAGGCGAGCACATGTGGGCCACCAATGAAATACCGCTGGCCCAAAATCTGGGATCGTCGGCCGCGCCGGGAATGCGGTTTCTCATTTCTTCTGAAAATTCACCTGAAACAGTGGATACGTTGACGCCGACTTTTTCGAATACGCGACCACGCATTAAGGACATTACACCGCCACCGCCACCGGGCCGCGACCAGGACTTGCGCTGAAAACGGCCTGGCAATCGCTCGTCGCCGCTCGACAAGTCCTCGAGACCTTCGAATTCGGCACAGATCCGATCACGCAGTTCCTCGAACCACTTGCGCGACGATTCCTTTCTAGTACCTACCGACACTGCCCCCTCCCGCTAAAAAGAGAGTGTGAACGATTGCTCATGGGTAAAACCCATCTAATTGACGCAATGCCTCGCCGACGACCATGGCGACAGCAACGGCCACATTGAGTGATCGCGCCTCCGGTGCCATTGGAACCCGCAGCCGGGCATCCGCCACGCCATGAACCTCTGGCGGAACTCCGGCGCCCTCCTGACCGAACAGCAAGTCGTCCTCCGAGCGAAATTCAAAGCGGGTATAAGGCGTCGGCCCTTGGGTGGTCAACAGAACCAACCTGCCGCCGCTTCGCGCCGCCTGGTACGCTTCCCATGATGGGTGTCGCGCCATCGAAACGCTCGCCAAATAGTCCAGGCCAGCGCGGCGCATTCGTTTGTCGCTGAGAACGAATCCGCATGGTTCGATGATATCGACCGCGAGTGACAGACACGCAGCAAGCCGAAGTATCGTACCGGTATTCTGGGGAATATCTGGTTGGAAAAGTGCTATTCGCATGTATCGTCCACCCTCCCCAGCCCAGCTTGCCGGGATTTTGACGCGAACTGTGTTTGCAAGCGCCATAATTTCCGCTATATCCGAGGCACTTGGAGGAGCACTATATTCGACACCTGTCGGGGGATCGACGGTGGCGGTCGTGCAGAAATCGGTTACACCGGATCGAGAGGTGGGGGAATCGGCTTTTCGCTGAACCTTGAGCGAGAAGTGCACGGTGTGTTCCGCGTGGCGCGCGGAGGGGCAAGGAGGATTTCAGGAATGGCGAAGACGTCCGCCGCGGGTGTCACCGCGGACCAAGACGACGGCGAGTCCCGCCGAGATTTTCTGTTGCTGGCCACCGGCGCGGTTGGCGGGCTCGGGGCTCTGGCGGCGGCCTGGCCGTTAATTGACCAGATGAACCCATCTGCCGACGTGCTGGCGCTGTCATCGACGGAAGTCGATCTTTCGGCGATAGAAGAGGGTCAGAGCATCACCGTGGTGTGGCGTGGTAAACCGGTCTTCGTTCGCTACCGCACCGCAGAGGAGATCGAACAAGCGCGCCAGGACGACAGCGCGGATTTGCGCGATCCCGAATCCGACGCGGACCGCGCGGAACGGCCAGAGTGGCTCATTTTGGTCGGCGTTTGCACCCACCTTGGTTGCATTCCACTGGGTCAGAAGTCCAGCGACCCGCGCGGAGATTGGAACGGCTGGTTCTGCCCCTGCCATGGATCCCATTACGATACGTCTGGGCGGATTCGATTGGGCCCAGCACCGAAGAATTTGGAACGGCCGGATTACGTATTTCTTGACGACACAACAATTCGTATCGGTTAGGGGGAACGGGAATGGCTAAATCGGAAAGCAAGGTTCCCCAGAACAGGATCGTTCAGTGGATCGAATATCGGTTGCCGGTATTCGGCTTCATGAACCATCATTTGATCGACTATCCGACGCCGCGAAACCTCAACTACTGGTGGAATTTTGGCTCGTTGGCCGGCATTGCTCTGGTCATTCAGATCGTCACCGGAATCGTCCTCGCCATGCATTACACCCCGCACGTGGACATGGCATTCGACAGCGTCGAACACATCATGCGCGACGTCAATTACGGTTGGCTGTTGCGCTATATCCACTCGAACGGGGCGTCGATGTTTTTCATCGTCGTTTATATACATATATTCCGCGGTCTCTATTACGGTTCCTACAAGGCACCGCGCGAAATACTTTGGTGGATCGGCCTGGCAATCCTCTTGATGATGATGGCCACGGCGTTCATGGGCTACGTTCTGCCGTGGGGGCAAATGAGCTTTTGGGGCGCCACGGTGATCACCA
>JAAXGF010000331.1 GCA_012267605.1 Alphaproteobacteria bacterium
ATCAGACCTGGGCAGTTACCCTAATTCTAGGATATTTCCGGCTGTTCGGCGTCACCACGACCGTTCGGGCCGTGTTCACCCGACGCGTTGTTGTCGTCGCTCGGTGTATGCGGCTGCCGAGATCCGTTTGCGTTGATTAACCGGTAGTAGTGCTCCGCGTGCTGCAGGTAATTTTCGACCGTAATGCGGTCGCCGGAGGCCGTCGCGTCACGCGCCAGCGCCAAATACTTCTCGAATATTTGACTAGCGCTTCCACGCAACTTGACGTCGGGGCCGCTACTGTCGAAAGTCTGAGATCGCGAATAGCCGTGAGGCTTGCGAACGTTTTGCCTAAAGTTACGGGAGCGTTTGGCGTTCAGACCCGTTCTCATCGCTGCGTTAACTCAATTTTCCAAATGTGTACAGATGGCTCAGACACCTGGGACGAGCTTCCTCGTCATCTTAGAATTCTTTTCGGTGGTATTTCCCGAGGAATTGGAATTGGACACATCAATACCCAACACCATAAAGGTCCAATTCATACCTGCTCCCGGTGTCCACTGAGACCCTAAAGAATTCGACCGAGCTTTCCAAGCCCTTTTTTATGGCGGATTTGAGTTGCAGCTTGGTTAACACAACCGGTTTCCGTTCAATCATGAACGAATACCAAGCATCGTTCGACACCAGCGAGGTCCCGTCGCCGCTCTGCAACGACTAGCCCGTGCTCTGCAAAAATTTTTGAAACCGCGCCCGCTTGGCCGGCACCAATCTCCACTGCTGCAAGCCCGCTCGCCGCCAATAGACCCGCCAAGTGTGGCGCGAGCTCACGGGAACAATCCATCCCATCCTCTCCGCTGGACAATGCCAACCGTGGTTCATAGCGGGCAATTTCCGGGGCGAGGTCGTCGATGACCCCTTCAGCAATGTAAGGGGGATTGGCGACAATCACGTCGAACGGCCCGGCAAGCGCGCTTCCCCAATCCGCACAAACAAAACGGGCGCGATCATCCAGGCCTAATCGGCGCGCGTTCGCCTGAGCCGAGACGACCGCACGGAAACTAGCGTCGGTACCAATTCCTTCAGCTTCCGAAAATTCACTCATCAAAGCCAACAGCAAACAGCCACTTCCGGTGCCTAAGTCGAGGATCCGAATTTTTTCACCGCGGCCCGGGCGTGCGTTGAGAACCGCTTCCACCACTGTCTCGCTGTCCGGGCGTGGAATGAGAACCTCTGGGCCGAGATGAAAGTTCAGGCTCCAGAACTCGCGCTCACCAAGGATGTACGCCATTGGTTCGCGCTCACTTCGCCGACTGGCCAAACGTTCAAGGTGTCGGTACTCGCCATTGTTCAATTGGCGCTCGTTGGCACCAAGCAAGGCAGCGCGGTCAAGACCCAATGCATGGCAAAAAAGAACTTGTGCTTCAAGCCGCGGCTCGTCGATTCCAGCCGCACCCAGTCGCTTGGCGACAGCGGCAATATGCCCACCCACGGTGCGGCGTTTCAGGGCGACCATGTTGCATTCACGTCAATTCGGCCAGTCTTCCGGCTTGGTCCATAGCCAACAACGCATCGATGAATTCATCAAGGCATTCTCCGCTCAGCACCTTGTCGAGCTTATGAAGCGTCAAATTAATGCGGTGGTCGGAAACCCGTCCTTGGGGAAAATTATAGGTGCGAATGCGTTCAGAACGGTCGCCCGAACCCACTTGACCTTTGCGCTGCGCGGCACGCTCAGCTTCGCGTGCCGCCCGCTGGGCCTCGTATAGCCGTGCCCGCAAGACACGCATTGCCTTGGCCCGGTTCTTATGCTGTGACTTCTCATCCTGTTGCTGGACGACTAGGCCCGTCGGCAAATGCGTAATGCGAACAGCGCTATCCGTCGTGTTGACGGATTGCCCTCCGGGTCCACTGGCACGAAACACGTCAATACGCAAATCGCCTTCGTCGATGTCGACATCGATTTCCTCCGCCTCGGGGAGCACGGCGACAGTCGCCGCCGAGGTGTGAATGCGGCCGCTTGCCTCGGTTTCGGGAACCCGTTGAACTCTATGCACACCTGTTTCGAATTTGAGCCGTGCAAATACGTCCCGGCCGTTTATCGACGCACTGGCTTCCTTGAACCCACCGAGGCCAGTTTCCGAAAGGTGCAGAATTTCTGCCTTCCAGCCCTTGATTTCTGCGTAGCGCTGATACATGCGAAACAAATCGGCGGCGAACAGTGCAGCCTCCTCGCCACCAGTGCCAGCACGCACCTCGAGTATGGCATTTCGCGAATCGGCCTCGTCCTTCGGCAAGAGTAGAACCTTAAGGCGTTTCTCCAAATCCGGCATTGAATTGAGCAATTCGTCCCTCTCGGTTTGCGCCATGGTGCACAATTCGGCGTCATCCTCGCCTAGAAGCAACTCCTCCAGTTCGGCCACCTCGGCCCGCGCGTCTTTCAATTCAGTATACGCGTCAACGATTGGTGCGAGCTCCGCGTACTCCTTTGACAGGCGAACAAATTCCTCAGACTGTTCCGCTTCTGACATCAAGCTTCCCAGCTCAGCATGACGGGCCGCGATTTGAACCAGCTTCTCGTCGAAACTCACGGCGACTAATCCTCCGATTTAGTGGATGGATCCAGACGGAAAAGGCGCCTGATAACCGCGTCCACTCGGTTCTTCTCGACACCGTCCTCGGAGCCCGCGGCGATCTCGCGCAAGACCTCCGACGGGTCGTGCAACAATCGGTTGATTAACATACGTGTCGCGGTGGCCGCATCACCGCTTTCCGCCTCTTTCAAGACAGCGCTTCGCGCCGATTCAAAATGTCCCCGCAAGGCAACGACGCAAGGCACAGCGGCGCGCATCGCTCTCAGTCGATTGAAATTATCGAGCCCTATGTCAACGAGCCGCCAGGCGTTCTTTGCGGCGGCTTCGCGACCGGCGAGCGCGGCATGGGTAACCTGCTCCAAATCGCTCAAGTCGTATAAATAAGCGTCGTCTAGATCATGTATAGAAGGATCCGAATCCCTGGGAACAGCAAGATCGACAACGAACATTGGCTTTCGACGCCGCTGCCTAAGAGCCTCTTCGATCAACGGTTTGGTCAGCACGTATGATCCGAGGCCAACGCCAGACACAACGACGTCAGCATTGGACAACCGATCAGCTAGGGATTCCATGGTCAACAGATTGGCGCCGAGGCCTTGCGCGAATGCCTCGGCTCTCGCTGTAGTTCGATTGCAAATGGCCAAGCTTCCAAGTCCCACGTCTTGTAACGCGCGGCACACCAACTCTCCCATTTCGCCGAGTCCAATCATCAGCCCGGCACAACGTGTCAAGTCACCATGTACCTCGCGAGCAACAGAGACGGCGGCGGCGGCGATTGAAACCGGCCGCTCGCCGATTGCAGTCTCGCTGCGCACACGCTTGGCAGCGCTGAAGGCGGCTTGGAGCAGCGCGTCGAGCTCGCCGCCCATCATGCCCGCCGCTCGAGCAGTGCGATGACCGGCCTTAACTTGGCCGAGTACCTGCGGTTCGCCGACTACCAGGCTGTCGAGCGAGGCGGCGACGGCGAAGACGTGCCGGGCAGCGTTTGATCCTTGTTTTGTATAGAGCACCGGCGCGAGCATTGCCTCTGGCAGTTTCGAATGATGGGACAATACGCGGTGCAGTATCGTTGAAGCTTCAGTGGGATCGGGGTGAATGACGTGAATTTCTACCCGGTCGCATGTTGAAAGGATCAACGATTCAGAAATGCCCGCCGACCTTAACCCCGCAAATACTGCGTCCTGAGCAGATTCCTCGATGAGCAATTGCTCGCGGATCGAAACCGGTGCGGAGCGATGATTCGCACCCACGATAACCAACGGAACCTCTGCCAACGCGGCATCCCGCGGGTTGGAGCTATCACGATTCGACAAGTTGAACCTTCAATTCCGTTAGCGAGACCCGACGCTCGACGCCTGTATCAAGATCGCGCAGGGTACATGAGGTATCACGGAGTTCGTCCTCGCCGATAATTATTGCCGCCCGCGCATTCAGCTTATTCGCCCGTTTGAGCCGCTTTGACAAATTCCCACGGTAAGCAAGTTCCACCGGCACACCGGCATGGCGCAGCTCGTGGGTTAGAGCAAGCGCCCTGTCCCGCTCCGCAGCGCCGACCGGTATTACGGCGACGGGTCGGGGCGGCGAAGGCAACGGGCTCAGTAACAAAGCCAGTCTTTCGATTCCGCCAGCCCAGCCAACGCCCGGCGTTGGCGGACCACCCATCGTCTCGATAAGCCCATCGTAACGGCCACCGGCGATAACCGCGCCCTGCGCGCCAAGTGCATCGGTGGTGAATTCGAAAGCCGTATGGCCGTAGTAATCTAGCCCCCGAACCAAACGCTGATTGATCTGGTAGACGATGCCGAGGCGATCAAGTCCGGCGCGGACTTGGGCGAAAAAATCGAGCGACGCACCGTTCAAGTAATCTTCCAGGAGCGGCGCGTCTTGAAGAATTCGCCGATCGTTTTCATCCTTTGAATCCAGGATTCTCATGGGATTGCGTTCTAGGCGAACCCGACTCGTCGGTGAAAGTGCGTCCGCGTGACTTAATAAATAGTCGACCAAAGACTTTCGGTAAGATGCACGACTTTCCTTATCGCCCAAGGAATTCAGTTCCAGACGGGTTTGCTCCGCGATGCTGAGATCCTCAAGCAGGTGAGCTGCCAAGACAATCACCTCGATATCGCCGAGTGGCTCGGCGACACCGAGGACCTCCACATCGATCTGGTGAAACTGGCGAAGACGGCCCTTCTGTGGCCGCTCATACCGAAACATCGGCCCGTGGCAAAGAAACTTTAGCGGTAGTTGTTGTCCGAGACCGCCAGAGATAAAGGCCCTGGCCACGCCGGCGGTGTACTCCGGTCTCATGGTGACCTCGTCGCCCCCACGGTCCTCAAAACTGTACATCTCCTTGGTCACGACATCGGATGTCTCACCGAGGGTTCGGCGAAACACGTCAGCGTATTCAAGGATCGGTGTGGATATCTCCGCGAACCCATAACGTCCGGCGACAGCGTGAAACCTGTCAATGACGTACCTGTGCCGCCTGGCTTCCTCGCCGAGCAAATCGTGCGTACCGCGCAGTGGCCGCAATGTGGTCAAGGCACTTCGCGTATCTGTTGGAACAATCCCAACGGTTGAATCAATTGCGTCGCGCCCGGCTCAATCATCACAGCGAGCCCCCTGAAAGTCCGGAACCATTTGACGAATAGAAACCTACGCGCCGCGGCCAGCCCCGCTGCTGCCATGGGCCGTCCCTGAACCCGCATTTTCTGACGCCGCAATCTCGGCCGCCTTTTTCTCGACCAGCGCGACCATGTGATCGACCGGACTTTCCCCATTTATTTTGTGATCCGGTTTGCCAGCCATGTAGACCATATGAGTCCCACGTCCCCCACCAGTGAGGCCGATATCCGTTTCCCGCGCCTCTCCTGGCCCGTTCACCACGCATCCAATAACGGATACAGTCATCGGCGTGGTGATATGCGCGAGACGCTCCTCCAGGATTTCGACCGTCTTGATGACTTCGAACTGTTGCCGCGCACACGACGGGCAGGCGATAACGTTGACTCCCCTATGCCTCAGGTTCAAGGATTTAAGCAGCTCAAAACCTGCTTTTACCTCTTCAACCGGATCCGAGGACAAGGAGATGCGGATGGTATCGCCAATACCAGACCACAACAGCATACCCAATCCTATGGCGGACTTTACCGTCCCACCACGCAACCCTCCCGCCTCGGTGATACCAAGATGAAGCGGGTAGTCGCAAGCGTCCGCCAGTTGCTGATACGCGGCCACAGCCAGGAAAACATCCGATGCCTTGGCACTGATCTTGAACTCGCGGAAATCGTTGTCCTCCAAGATTCGGGCATGGTTAAGCGCGCTTTCCACCATAGCTTCTGGACACGGTTCTCCATATTTCTCCAACAAATTTCGTTCGAGGGAACCCGCATTGACACCGATGCGCATCGAGCAACCATGGTCTTTCGCAGCTTTGACCACATCTCGAACCCGCTCGGTCGAACCAATATTGCCCGGGTTAATCCGCAAACACGCTGCCCCGGCTTCAGCCGCCTCGATCGCACGCTTGTAATGAAAATGGATGTCAGCGACGATCGGGACCTCGGCTTCCTTAACGATCTTTGGCAATGCCGCGGTGGATTCTTTGTCGGGACAAGAAACGCGCACGATATCTGCGCCGGCCGCTTCGAGCTCGCGAACTTGGCGCATAGTCGCACCCACGTCGGTGGTTAGCGTATTCGTCATCGACTGAACAGTGATCGGCGCGTCCCCGCCAACGGCAACATTTCCGACATGAATCGTGCGGCAAGGACGGCGATAAATATCGCGGTATTCTCTAACGCTCATGACCTGCCCGTGTTGGTGTTGGGGGCAAAATTCTTAATCACCTCGGCACTCTGTTACCCTAGGCAACGACCCGTGTAAACCAGTGGCGTAAGCGATCATGTTCGGCGAACGGTCCACACCACACCGCCGAACCGAGTTCCCAAAGCCAAGCCACGGCCAGCAAGACCGATCATGGCGTCCCCAGGTCTGATACGAGCTTTTCTGCGTCCAGCTCGATTCCACGCCGTACGGTTCCGAGTGGCCCGAGGGCAGGCAAAACCCGGCCATCAACGGATAATTCCAGCCCTCCGGCATTTCCTGTCATCATTTCCAGGCCCGGACGGTTTGGAACGAAATAGATGTCGCCCGGTCGCAGAATTCGGGTGAGCAGCAATTGATCCCGCTCGTCTGTAACCTGAACCCAAGTTTCCCGCTTGGCCAAGAGGCGAATACGCGTGTCTGCTTGGCGCTCCCCAAAAACGCGAGGCGATCGCCTGGTTTCCGTTTCCGAGGTCGAACTCGCATCCGCCCTCGGTTCCCCTTGCATCGCTAGCGATTCACCTTCGGGCGTGGCGGCCAATGCCTCCATGGGGCTCGATAGTTCGCTGAGCTCTTGGGCTTGGCCAGGCCCGTCGACAGTGTCGGTGTTCGTGTCGGTCGGCTCGGCACCAGCCATAAGCGGCCTCGGTGCCAGCTCGCCGACATCCGTCGGTGTTTGAGTGGCCAAAGTCTGATCGACTACCTCTTCATCAGGTGTCTCCAAGCCAGTCGTTTCGTCGGCCAGGGCATCTGAATTCTCGCCGACCGAACTTTCGTCGTTCGATTCCGCTGGCGTCAATGGGTCCTTATCTGAATTGTTTCCCGACCGTCTTTCGATCTCCTCGGGCGTAAATAAGCGCTCCACGGTTTGCACCGGTGGACGCTGCCGGGCCGGAACGGCCAAGTCGGATTCAACGTTTGCCGACGGGGGCTCGGTGGATACGTCAGCAGCTAGTTTACTGGGAACGTCCGGAACAGGATCGTGAGCCATCTCCACTGGAGCGGACAGATGGTGCCAAGCGAAAAATACGATGCCTGCCACCACCAAAGCACCCAGAATTAAGGGCACCCCTGGAATTCGCCCTTCCTGATTGGGCGTGGGAAAGCGCAAACTTTGACTGGCGGCGAAATCGGATTCCTCTTCCTTGAAACGCCGCACTACTTCATCCCCGTCAAACCCCAGGAATTCAGCGTAGCTACGCAAGAAACCGACGACGTAAGTCGATCCTGGAAGATCATCGAATCGACCCTCTTCCAACGCCGTCAAATGTTCACGGCGAATTCTCAAATTATTTGATACCTGTTCCGTATCCAAGCCTCGCTCAACGCGGACGCGGCTGAGTTCAGCCGCGACTGAGGACTCGGTATGCGGGGCCCTCGGCGCAACGTCGTAGGGACGATCATTGTCACGAGTCAGGGACGGAGTAGATTGCGGTGACGACATCGAAACAGTCTGTACGAGCAAATTCCTCAAACTGGCGCTTACCAACCCGACAAGTTAAAGCCCGGACGCGCGCCAATCAAGATAAGATACCGCGTAACTGCCCAGGTGCCTCA
>JAAXGF010000059.1:0-3508 GCA_012267605.1 Alphaproteobacteria bacterium
CTCCGCAACCACGCCGCCCTTGAGGGGAAGCCAGCAAACCAACGAGGGAGTGATTGGAGCGTCGAACGCGCCCGCGCTTACCTCGACAAGATGGACCCGGAAATTGCGGCGCTGTTTCCTGATCGCCTTGTCGATTCGGCGTTGGGGGAGATACCGGCGGGGTGGGAGGTATTTCGTCTGGATGAGCTAGCCGACCATCATACGAAGTCGATAGCACCTTCTTCCTTCCCGAAAACGGAGTTCGAACATTTCAGCATCCCCGCTTACGATTCCGGCCAAACGCCTGCCATCGATCGGGGGACGGCTATCAAGAGCAATAAGATCGTCGTTCCCTCGGATACCGTCCTGCTGTCCAAACTCAATCCCGAGATTCCGCGCGTCTGGATACCGGACATGCCGAACGAATTCTTGCAAATTTGTTCAACAGAATTTCTGGTCTTTACACCCCGGTATCCAGCTAACCGAGGCCTGTTGTTCTTGTTGTTCACCGACATAGCATTTCGAACGATGCTGCAATCGATGGTTACCGGCACGTCGAAAAGTCACCAGCGCGTTGCACCGAAGGCGTTGAAACAGAGTAACGTGTTATCTGGAGCGCCTGCCTTGTTCGACAGGTTCGGCGACCTTGTGACTCCTATGTTGGCTCGCACAGTCAGAAACCGAGCCGAATCCCATGTCCACACCACCCTTCGCGACACGCTGTTACCTGATCTCATTTCGGGCAAACTGCGAGCCAGAGCGAAGGGACTCATAAATCGCTGGGTGGCCTAATGGCCGAGGCGCTCCCCAATTCCCGCGAGGGACTAAAGGTGGCGAGACTGCTAATGGTTCTCAGCAGTTTGTCACCACTTTTCATCCTATGGGCGATTCGCGGAAACTTCCTGATTCCAGACTTGTATTTCGTTGGTGCCTGTATATTGCTGGCATTGGTGCCATCTATCTTCTTATGGTGGCGAGTTTGTATAGCTAGAAGGAACAATGATAGACGTGAACTCACGGCCGGGACCACGGGGGATAACCGGGGTCACGTTCTCGTCTACCTGTTTGCCATTTTGTTACCCTTTTATCGAGAAGAGATAGCAACTTATCGAGACTTGGTAGCCATGACGGTTGCTTTGGCGTTTATCGTGTTTCTCTTTTTTCATCTCAATCTTCATTACATGAACATATTTTTTGCGTTTGCTGGCTATCAGGTTTTTACCGTATCTCCACCGCAAGATAACAACCCACACACTGGGAGGGAGAGCTTTGTTCTCATCACTCACCGACAGTATTTGTCGCCGGGAGATCGCTTTCATGCCTACCGCTTGAGCAATACCGTTTACCTAGAAAGAGAGGAATGATGCTTGACTTTGAATTTGGAAACGTTGCAGTGACAGAATTCGGCGTGGGCCGCGATGACGACAACGGTCCGGACTTCGTTGCGATATCGGTAGATACCGACGTACAGACCGCACTCTTGGAGATGGCACGTGTGACCTGGGAGCAGATGCAGAATCAGGGCGACCCTACGCGATACCAACCATCCGAGAAACACAGCAGTACCGAGTATCTTTTTGTTCCGGAAGACGATGATCTGGATAACGTCATTCGGACGCTTCATGGGGCGAACAACCTCCCGATAGATGGCAATGCTCTGAGCGAGCCTGATAGCATTTTCTGCTACTTTGCTCGGTTTATAGATGGCAAAAACCGGCGCCTAACAGCGTTGCGACGTGCTTCGTATTTCAAAGGGGTGCTAAGAAAACGACTTATTCATCTTGTCAACGATTTGCTTGCAATGGTTGAGGATAAGGTATTTAAGCTTGATAGCGATTTCGATTTGCTCATGGATTCGGATCGTACACATATTTGGAGGCCCAGCGCTTTCGAATTTCTTAGCAGCGTGAAGCAAGCAATTTTGGATGCAGTACCAGATAACATCGCTTCAATTAAACCGGATTTGGGTTTTCTAGATTTTGGAGGTATCCAGGACTATGCCTCTACGCACTCTCGCGCTGCTCGCTGCCTAGCGTCGATCCGTACACAACGGCTGGCAGGTATTACCCGTGATTCCCTTGTGAATCTGTGCAGGACCATGGGCGTCGAGATCGAAGAAACCAACGGTCTACTCACAGTTGCCGATGCGCATGTCATAGGATTTCTCGATGTCCTGGATAGGCGGATGTACCGCGTTGAATTGGTGCCGGACGTGCCAGAGCAATTCAGAGCGTCGAGCCGCCACAGAATAAACATGTGAGTTCGGGACACCTAATCTTAAACGGACTGAAACTTTATTATCAGCCGCTGTCAGCCAGAGCCGTGTGTCTATTCCCGATATATCGACTACCGGCCCGCCGAACACGGCCTGCGTGAGGCCCCACGAACCCCGGAGAGAAATCATGGCTGAAGAGCAGTCCGTAGGAATGGGGCAGTTCGGCGAGTTCGTGAAGCGCATGGACGAGCGTTTCGACCATGTGAATCAACGGTTCGACCATGTGAACGAACTTGCCGACCAGCGTTATGACAGCCTCAACCAGCGGTTGGCGGATGCCGAAAAGGCGCGGGAACAGAACCTTCTTCACATCAATCAGCGCTTTGACGGTCTGGAAAGGCGTATGGATCAGTTTCATGCGGACATGCTGCAGATGCGCAATTGGTTGGTGCGGCTCTACGGCTTGATGGTCTTCGGCTTCATCGGCGCGATTGCGCTGATCTTGTTCAGGGATCTGTTTTTCAAGTAGCCATAACGTGAGCAACTTCAGGCATTGTTAACGCAGCCTGCTTACATAGACTACAGTAGACCAGTTCACCCCCTTCGGCATGAGGATCCCTGTTTGTGAGAACCACCGGACCCCAACGTGTCTGGACCGTAGCCGAGGCGAAGGCGCGCCTCTCTGAAATCCTGCGGCTCGCCGAATCGGAGGGTCCGCAGCGCATCGGCACCCGGCGACCGTTCGTCGTCGTGCCCGCGGCGGCGTGAGACGCGAAAACGACGCCCCCTAAGCCCTTTGGCCAGTGGTTTATGGAGAACGTAACGCGGCGCCAATCTTGAGGTGCCGGACCGGAGGTCCAATCGCCCGATTCCCTTCGTTGACGAAGAAGACGAATGATGAATGGGTCGCCGAGTTTCGGGCAAACGCCCGGCGCTCTGGACGCACGGTCGACATGGGAGACGCCTTGGTTGCCGGGATAGCCAAGGCTAACGCCGTAGCCACCCGCAACGTCGCCGATTTCGAGCGCCTTGACGTTGAGGTCTTCAATCCCTGGGAAGCCCCATGACCACCCTTACCGAAGCCGAGGTCGAGCAGGCGGCCCTGGCTTGGCTGGACGACCTCGGCTGGCGCACTGCCCACGGCCCCGACATCGCGCCTCACACACCGGGCGCCGAGCGCGCCGATTACGGCGACGTTGTACTGCCGCGACGCCTGCACGACGCCCTCGCCCGCCTCAATCCTAGCCTTCCCGCCGATGCCCTGGACGACGCCTTCCGCAAGCTGACCCGCCCGCCAGGAACCACGCTGGAAGC
>JAAXGF010000059.1:3574-3733 GCA_012267605.1 Alphaproteobacteria bacterium
CCCGCCAGGAACCACGCTGGAAGCCCGCAACCGCGCCTTTCATCGTATGGCCGTGGACAGTGTGACGGTCGAGCACCGCGATGCCGGCGGCGCGGTCCGGGGCGCCCAGGCCCACGTCATCGACTTCGACGACCACGCCAACAACGACTGGCTGGCGGT
>JAAXGF010000016.1 GCA_012267605.1 Alphaproteobacteria bacterium
GTCCTGGAAAGGCGGCCAGGCGCGCGAGAAATGGGTCGCCGAGGGCAAGGCAAAGAACCCGGGCCGCCTGAACGATCTGCGCCACATCGTCTACAAGTCGGCCGACGCACCCTGGCGCCGGGCGCGAAAAAATCTTGGTCTCATGCTGCGCGAAGGACTTTTGAAGGAAAACATCGACGGCGAGGCCCTTTTGTGGGCCCACGATCGGCTGCTCGCTCGTAGAGAACGCCGGCGAATCCTTATGGTGATATCCGACGGCGCGCCCGTTGATGACAGCACACTCTCGGTAAACGGCGGCAACTACCTTGAACGCCATTTGCGCGATGTAATCTCGTGGATCGAGAGTCGTTCGCCGGTGGAACTTCTAGCCATCGGAATTGGTCACGACGTAAACCGCTATTACCGTCGGGCGGTCACCATCGTCAATCCGGAACAGTTGGGCGGAACCATGCTGGGGAAACTCAGTGAATTATTCGACGACGACCCACCTTCGGGCCGGAAAGCAGCTGCTCCAGGCGGTCGCCGATACCATTAAACGGAAATTGCCGGCAATAGTCGGTCGTATTCGTCGGCCTAGCCATTTCTCAGCGCATAGACCCGAACTTTTCCCTCCCTTCTCTTGACCTCTTGCTCACCGGCCTCGACCAAATTTTCGAGTACGGCGGCTGCGTTCTCGCAAGCTTCTTCCCGCACTTTGTCGATCAGCTCCTGGCTGACGACAAGATCGCTATCCAAGGTCCTGGTCATGCCTTGCAGACGGCTTGCGGTATTGACCGTATCGCTGATCACCGCGAATTCCATCGACCCCTCACTGCCGATGTCGCCCAAGACTGCCGGACCATAATGGATCCCTATGCCAACGGATATCTCGCGCCGGCCATTTGCGACGCGCTGTTCGTTCCACCGAGCTAGCTCCGCGAGCATTTTGCGCGCACAGGCGATGGCCTCGGTTGCGTCCTTAGGGCCGGTGTCCGGCGTACCGAAGGTGGCCATTACTTCGTCACCGATGAATTTCTCCAAGGTGCCGCCATGTTCAAAGATAACTGCTTCCATGCGCCCGAGAAATTCCCGTAGCATTTTCCATTACCTCAGCCGCGGATTTTGCCTCGGAGAGGGTGGTAAACCCGCGAATATCGCTGAACAGCGTAACCAGTTTTTGCTCCCGGGGAGGCCCGAACGGCTCGTCGCGATCCGCCAACTGCTGCACGACGTTGGGCGCGAAGTAGCGAGAAAGGTTCGAGCGCGCACGCTCGGCTGCCAATCGCTGTTCGAATGCTTCCTTGAGGATATCAAGCTGATCCAAGGTTTTCTTAACGGTGATCAGTAGATCCTGAAAATCGATCGGCTTAGTGACGAAATCGAAAGCGCCCCGGTTCATGGCGGAGCGAATGTTGTCCATGTCACCGTAGGCAGAAATTATGATCGTCTTGAGCTTGTCATCGAAATCGCTCAAATGTTCCAGTAGCGTCAATCCATCCATTCCAGGCATGTTGATGTCACTGATCACCAGGTCGACCTCAGGGCCATTTCGGATTTTTTCCAAGGCCGCATTGCCATTGTCGGCGAATTCAAAACTGAACTCGCCATGACGAATCTCGCGGCGAAATTTCCGTTGCATCAATTCCTGAAGATCGAGTTCGTCATCGACCACGAGGATGTTTGCTGGCATGGACCTGGCTCCTACGACTTGCGAGCATCTTTGAAATGGTGGTTCTGAGTTTGTCGAAATCGAGCGGTTTGGTGAGGAAATCGGCTGCACCGATTTCGAATGCGGAACTCCGGTTCTTATCATCGCCATAGGCGGTAATCATGGCGACCGGCAATTGCGGCCAGATTCGCTTTACCTGTTTCAATAAATCAATACCGGTCATCCCCGGCATGTTGATGTCCGATAGAATCAAGATGACCTCGGGGTCTAACCCGGTTCGTAGCTGATTGAGTGCGTCCTCGCCGGATATCGCAAACTGTAACGAAAATTCGCCGTTGCGCAATTCCCGGCGAAAACGGCGCTTGAAGAGTTCGACGATGTCCGGTTCGTCATCGACAACGAGAACTGAAACGGTCAAGCCTCAGCCTCCACTGAATCTCTCATGCGCCGTGGCAAACGAATACAGAATTCCGTATGGTCATTTATTTCACTGGTGACGTCGATCTGACCGCCATGCACCTTAACGATGATGTCATAGGTCATGGACAGCCCTAAACCGGTCCCCTCGTTGGTTGGCTTGGTGGTAAAGAATGGATTGAACAATTGTTCCTTGATATCCAGCGGTATGCCAACCCCGTTGTCCGAGACCCGTATTTCAACTGTTTCGCCGTCGCCACTTGTAGCGACAGAAATCCTGGGCTCATACGCGTTGTTTGGATGCTCGCGCACCCGCTGCTTAACCGCGTAAAACGCGTTGCTGAAGATATTCACCAGTACCCGGATGATATCCTGCGGCACAACTTCCGCGTTGCCCGCCTCCGCGTCGAGATTGTGCTCCATCGTCGCCGTGAAACTCTTATCGCGCGCCCGTTCACCGTGGTACGCAAGCTGAAGTGCCTCTTCAACGAGCGCGTTTACCTCGGCAATTTTCCGGTCCGTTGAGTCGCCACGAGCATGAAGAAGCATTGACTTAACGATCGCGTCGGCCCTTTTACCGTGGTGATGAACTTTCGAAAGGTCGCCCTTCAGGGTATCTATCAGGTCATCGATATCGTCACGTGTGTCATCGTTGAAATTCTTGGCAACCGGCTCAAGAGCCTCGTTCAATTCGTCGAGCAGTTCGATCGACACTTCGGAAAAATTATTGACGAAATTGAGCGGGTTCTTGATTTCATGAGCAATGCCCGCTGTCAGCTGACCGAGCGAGGCCATTTTTTCCGACTGAACAAGTTGCTCCTGAGTTTGCTTTAGCTTTTCCAGGGACTGTTCAGCCGCGTCCTTCGCCGCGCGAAGCTCTTCCTCAGCGCGATCCCGTTCCAATGTTGTGTCCCGAAACACCTCGAGGGCACGCACCATGCCACCGATCTCATCGGTACGATTCCTCCCGGTTAAATCGACGTTCGTTTTTCCGTCAGCGAGTTCGAGCATGTCACGGGCAAGCGATTCCAGAGGCGGCTTTATGCCGCCGATGATAGCGACGCAGAGCGCAAAAATGACCGCGATAACCACGGGCAGTAGGATGAGCGCCAACCAGTATTCGGTGGTCACTGTATCGTTGAGCACTCCGAGCACTCGGCGCAGATCGTCTCGCACGCGGTCCTCCACCCGCTTGAGCAAGTTGATCCGCGCCGTCGTCGTATCGTACCAGTCCTTAGCCTTGACTCGACTCATCCCTCGCACTTGTGCGCTCTCGAGGGCGATTTTTCTCATGGCCCGATAGCGTGCGACAACGGGCTCATCCAGAGTATCATGCATGAACTGGCGTTGTTCTTGGCTCGCATAGATGTTGAAGATGCTGAAAAAGATGTCCTGTCCCTCAACCACTCGCACGAACTTTAAATAGTCATCGGGCGCAAATTGCCCTATGGCGAACGCCGCCGCGGCAATAGCGCGTTCGCGTCCAGCCCGCTCCTTGGCTTCGAGAATGGCTATGTACGTCGTTATCGCTTTGGTAACTCTCTCGTCGGTACTGACGAAACCGATATGGGAGATGATGCTTATCAAATCCGCATTTGTATCCGAATACGATTTTATAACGACTGATGGAGAACGCCGCCTCTTTAACACGGATTCTCGACCACCGACCAATTCCGCAACCGACTGGGCGGCGGCCTCGAACCGGTCGGTTACGGACATTGGTACCTTCATGTCGAAGAAAGCCCGCATCTCGTCCTGAAAGTTACTTATCGCGCCATCCGTCCGTTCGTATTGCTCAGGAAGCAAATCCGCGAATTCTTGACTTCCGTGGCTGCCAAGAAAACCTGCCGACAGCCCGCGTTCCTTCTGCAATTCATGCACTACGGCACTAATAGCCGGGGAAATATTCACCAGCGCCAGCTGGTCCCTAGTTTCGTGAACGTGCCCGAGATTTTCGCGCACGACGACCATGCCCAGAATCACCAACGCGGTGATTGGCAGGATAGTAAGGAGGATGATCCACGTACTGATCTTGAATCGGCTTATCAGATGCATCCCTCAAGCTCCTTTCTTATCCGGCATCGATCGGATACCGGAATTCGCATGCCGAAATTCGTAGCACCCATGGAATTCGAAGGCAATTCTGGCCCCGATTGGTCACAATCGACAGCAGATTCGACCGATCAGTCAGGATACCGACGAACACGAACGTAATCACGCAACGAACTGCTCGGCGAGCAAAAAACGAAACCAGAAACGGGCGCAGCTTTCAGAAATTGGCGGGTGTCGATTCTCACTTCAACCTCAAACCAATGCCTAACCCTACTCCGCCCATCGTCGAACGCGACGTTGTGCCCAGCAGGTCGCTTTTGGAAGCGCGGATTTAACTCATGTTTTCGTTAGGATATCGTAACAGTCAGCTATCTAAACCTAAGAACCAAATTTTAAGCGGAACAGCTACGAGCTCTATACGACAGCGATGGAGTCAAGATAGTCGAGATTCTTTTATCCAATTCAAAGGTTGGCATCAAAGAAAGCGAGCGTGCGCGTCCAGGCCAATGCGGCATCCTCCTCGTCGTAGCGACCCGCAGTGGGATTAGCAAAGGCATGCTGGGCGTCATACCAATAACTCGTTAATGCCTTGCCGGCCTTGGACATCTCCCGCTCGAAACCCGATACCATGTCTCTGGTTATCCAGCCGTCGTGGGTTGCGAAGTGGCCGAGCACCGGCCCAGACAGCGTTGCTAGCTCAGCCGCTGATTTCGCGACATCGCCATAGTAAACAACAGTCGCGTCCACTGACCGTATCAACGATGCGTTGAGCGACCAACCACCGCCGAAACACCAGCCGACGGTGCCCAGCTTGTCGGATGCAACATCCCGCTTTCTCAGCCAATCAATCCAACTGGCCAAAATATCTCTCACCGCTCGCGGATCAACGTCGTTCATATAGGTGTGGGCTTCCGTGGGATCTGCGGTGACCCTGCCATCGTACAAATCGACGGCCAGCGCCCAATAGCCCTTAGCCGCGAGGTCGGCGGCAACGGCCTTGATCTGATCGTTAAGACCCCACCACTCGTGCACCAAGAGTACGGTTGGTGCCGGTTTTCGTCCAGGCTCGGCAAGCGCTGCATGAACTGACCGCCCACCCGCCGTCGTAAGGTTTATCGTCGACAGATCCGCTGCCGCAGCGCGGGCAAGCGTGGGATCGGCAAGAATCCGAGCGAGTAGATGACCAGCGACTCCCGTCGCCAATCCTTTGATCACTGCGCGACGGGCTAACATGATCGGTAACAGTCCGCAGGAAGAGTTATTCGGTTTTCGAACGTTGTTTTTTAATACGCCGCTTGAAACGCCGCGCCTCAATGGACAGCTTCGCGTCCGGTGTCGCCAACAGATAAGTGTCGAGCCCGCCCTTATGGTCGATCGTGCGTAACACATAGGCGCTCGCTCGCACGCGAAGGGACGCACCCAACGTATCGCTGAAGAGCGAAACCGGCTGAAGGTTTGGAAGGTATCGCCTGCGCGTCTTATTGTGCGCGTGACTCACGTTATTGCCAGCTTGGACTCGCTTGCCGGAAAGCGCGCACACCCGAGACATTGGACCAACCTCACGTAAGTCAGATACAGCCGGCGATCTATAGACAGCAAGGTGCGAACAGTCAAGCCTGATTGAAGGAGGAACTTACTAACAGCCTGTAAACATTAGCTGGCAAACAATTGCTCGATACTTCTCTTCGAACACCGCCGTTCCTTTGAAAATTAGTCTCCCTAGTTCGTTGACGTTGGACTCGATAGCGACAGCGCTTCCATGTAGAAGCCAACGACGTGGTAGCCGATTGTCTTCCTCAACTCTCTCGAACTCTTGCCAGAGTTAACAAAGCTATCCCTGGTCCAACCCCCATACTCCTGATCCACATAGTGGATACGGGCAAAATCCTGGGCCTTCTGATATATGGGCCACAAGTCGTCCCGTCCGTGCCGTGTCGCAAATTGAACCGTCGCCCGCATCAGTTCTGCTTGCGCCCACCACTGATTCCCTCCACTCGGATTGCGCCCGGCATAATCGGTCTGTCCTGCAAGCCTACCGGTGTGTTCGTCGAAACCATGGTCAATCGCGAAATCCATCATCCGTTCGGCCATGTCACGATAACGCTCGTCAAGCCCCTTCTCGACGGCGCGGCCTAGAAAGTATGCCCACTCGAGTTGATGGCCCAAATCCACAAAACCATCGCCAGCATCGTCCAATGGCGCGAACGTTAGCGGGTCAAACCATTCGGGCAGGCAACCAGACTTCTGTATCAACCGCACCTCAAGAAAGTGGGCAATCGCTTCGATATCTGACCATACTTCGTTGGAGCCGGTCACCTCGTGAAGAATCAGGAGCGCATCAAAAAGATGCATAAGGGGTACATTCCTCCAAGCGCGCATTTCGATATCCGAACCCAGGCGGTCGGACTCTTGGCTGGCGAGTCGTCGTGCCGCCTTTAAACCATGCCAAACCTCGGTGCGCCATGTATCTAATGCCGCTTGCAAAAACGCCTGATCGCCCGTCACGCGATAGGCGTGCGACAGCCCGAATATGGCGAACGAATAGCTGTACGGATGCACCCCTTCTTGGACGCGCTGGCTCTGCGACCTAACACTACGGTACCAACCGCCATTGTTTGGATTTCGCATCTTGTCGAGGAGAAAGTCGCCGCCTGATTGCACCGCCTCTTTGAACTGCACGTCGCCGGTCAGGTCATAACCCGCCGCAAAGATATAGAGAAGTTGATTCATCGCGACCAAGGAAACCCAGCCGTTGCCTTTCATCGGCATCCAGGTTCGATCAAACTTGGTACGATAGAAACCGCTTTCGTCCAGCGTTTGTTACAGCCATGGACGTATAGCGGCTTCCGCCTCCGCCCGAAGACGGGACTTGTCGACGTCACCACCCGCCTGATCCGATGAGTTGTCACATGCGCTCGCAACAAAAAAATGCAAAGCAACAGACCGGCGAATTTTTTCACCTTCAGTATCCGAAAGGTACCATCACGTGAAAGATGCTTTTCGCGGAAATCCAAGCGAATCACCCCGCCAACGGCTATCGGCAATTGAATGAAAGTTTGGCTCCAAGCGCCCTCCTGGACTTCGGCGTAACGGTTCTAAAGGGGCCTGCAAACAGTTGATTTTGGCGCGCGCGATTGCGCAACCCTTCACCAAAGGTTGAGTGCCAAATTCGTCACGACTTTTTCACGACCAGCCACAAAGCATAAATCATCCCGGGGACGACGAAGAACAGACACAACAAAATGTTGATCCAAAAGTGCAGCGTAATCCCTACGGTTAGGAAAGCGGCAACAGGCGGTATGAAAATCGCCAGTATGATTCTCAACAAGTCCAATGGTCCCTCCCATTTCAATCAAGCCCCGATTTTAACAAACAGTCGTGAATCAAGGAATGGTGAAACTAGCTCCAAACGCGGGAGCTGGAAATCCATGTTTTGCGGCTTGGGATTCCTATCAAGATCCGACCGCGGATTTCGACCGTTTTTTAGGCGGTGTCTGGCTTCCAAAGCCTTCTGCTTCATCCCGCGCCGAACCACTATCATTAGCCATTGCGCCGTGGAGAAACCTGTCAAGTAACTTGCGGGCGCCGGCTTGCGGTGTCAGCGAGCCCTGCCGTACCCGGTTCTCGATTTCCGTTGTCATGCTACCGATTTCAGAATCGGTTTCGAACGCGTGGCTCAGTCCATCGCGGATGTCGTGCCACATCCATGAACTCGCCTGGCCTGCCCGCTTATCGCCCAACTCATCCTCCAGGGCTTCGCGATAGGCTAGGACGGCCTGCCAAATATCTGCAATTCCATCGCCGTTTAGCGCGGAGCAAGACAACACCCGAGGCTTCCACGCCGCGCTTTTGGGCCGGATCAATTCCAGGGCAGAGCGATAGTCCGCAGCCACGCGAATAGCATCCTCGGCCAGACCACCGTCCGCCTTATTGACGACGATAAGATCGGCAAGTTCGACAATACCCTTTTTGAGACCCTGCAGTTCATCGCCACCACCAGGGGCGAGCAAAAGGAGAAACATATCCACCATGTCCGCCACGGCGGTTTCCGACTGGCCGACACCGACGGTTTCAACCATGATCACGTCGAACCCCGCCGCTTCGCAAACGATCATCGCTTCCCGTGTTCTGCGCGCCACGCCGCCCAATGTGTCGCCAGCAGGCGATGGGCGAATAAATGCGCGCTCGTCGCGGGCCAATTCCGTCATCCGCGTCTTGTCGGCGAGTAGCGATCCCCCGCTCAGGCGGCTGGAAGGGTCGACAGCCAGTACAGCAACCCGACGACCGGTTTCGATTTGATGCAACCCGAAGGCCTGAATGAAAGTCGATTTGCCGACACCTGGCGCCCCAGAAATGCCGATGCGGACCGCCTGGCCGCTGCGAGGAAGCAAGCGTTCAATGAGCAACTCAGCATCTTTTCGATGATCGGCGCGCGTCGATTCAATTAAGGTAATAGCCCTCGCGACGGCCCCCGTATCGCCCGTCAAAACCCGTTTCTCTAAGGAAACTATACCGCCTTCGCTCACAGCCGACCTACGCGGCTTGTCGACGCTGAACCAGCAAACGGACGATATCGGACGCAGCGCGGGGAATGTTGGTCCCAGGACCGAAGATCGCGGCGACACCCAGGCGCCGCAGCTTTTCTTGATCCTTGGCCGGCACGATGCCACCGCAAATGACCAGAACATCTCCGGCACCTCGATCATGCAAAGCGGTCAAGAGCTCGGGAATAAGTGTTTTATGGGCGCCGACTTGGCTCGATACTCCCACTACATGAACATCGTTCTCAATGGCTTGGGCTGCCACTTCGTCGGGCGTCTGAAACAAAGGACCAAGATCGACGTCGAAACCAATGTCGGCAAACGCCGATGCAATCACCTTTGCGCCACGGTCGTGACCGTCTTGACCGAGCTTTACCACGAGCATGCGCGGCCGACGGCCTTCACTTGTGGCGAATTCAGCCACTTGTTGCTGAATCTTGGCAAACATTTCGTCCCCCGTGTAAGCAGCGCCGTAAACGCCTGAAATTGTCGACGAGGTCGCCTGGTGGCGACCGAACACGTTTTCCAGGGCTAACGAAATTTCGCCCACGGTAGCACGCGCTCGAGCGGCGGATACACCGAGGGCAAACAAATTCTCCCCGCCGCGGGCCCCTGCCTCCGTTAGTGCAGCAAGTGACCGCTCAACTGCATGGTTGTCGCGGCGTTCACGAATCTTCGCCAACCGCGCGATTTGCGCATCCCGTACCAAACGATTGTCGATATCACGAACTGTAATTTCCTCGTCGGATTCGGGTTGGTACTTGTTCACGCCAACGATAACGTCCTCGCCGCGGTCAACCCGCGCTTGGCGGCGCGCGGCACTTTTCTCGATGGCGCGTTTCGGAAATCCTTCCTCGATCGCCTTAGTCATACCTCCACGCGATTCAACGTTCTCGATAAGTTTCCACGCCGCTTGGGCGACGCTTTGAGTGAGGTGTTCAACGAAGTAACTACCGGCGAGAGGATCAACCGTGCGACTGATCCCAGTTTCCTCGGATAGGATCAATTGAGTATTGCGCGCGACACGCGCTGCCTGATCGCTTGGCAGAGCCAACGCTTCATCGTAAGCGTTGGTATGGAGACTTTGCGTCCCGCCAAGAACTGCGGCCAATGCTTCGTAGGCGGTGCGTACCACGTTGTTGTACGGATCCTGTGCGGTCAACGAAACCCCCGAGGTCTGACAGTGTGTGCGCAACACCGAGGACATCGGATCCTTCGGCTGAAATTGTGCCATGGCGCGGGACCATAGCAGGCGCGCCGCGCGCAACTTGGCGATTTCCATAAAAAAATCCATGCCGATGGCAAAGAAGAAAGATAATCGCGGCGCAAACGAATCGATGTCCAACCCACGATCCAAGGCAGCGCGAACGTATTCAAGACCGTCCGCCAAGGTGAACGCGAGTTCTTGAACCGCCGTGGCCCCAGCTTCTTGCATATGATATCCGGAAATCGAGACTGAATTGAATCGCGGCATATTCTCTGCCGTAAAGGAGATGATGTCTGCGACGATTCGCATGCTTGGCGCGGGCGGATAAATGTAGGTGTTGCGAACCAAGAACTCCTTCAAGATATCGTTTTGAATGGTCCCCGACAGTTTTTCCGGGGGAACACCCTGCTCCTCCCCAGCGACGACGAAACTCGCGAGTACCGGTAGAACGGCGCCATTCATGGTCATCGACACGCTCATGCGGTCGAGCGGTATACCGTCGAAGAGAACTTTCATGTCTTCGACGGAATCGATGGCGACGCCTGCAAGGCCAACGTCACCCGCCACCCGCGGATGATCAGAGTCATACCCTCGGTGGGTCGCCAAATCGAACGCTACCGACAAACCCCTCTGGCCCGATGCTAGGGCGTGGCGGTAAAAAGCGTTGGAATCCTCGGCAGTCGAGAAACCCGCGTATTGGCGGATTGTCCACGGACGATTGGCATACATGGTCGCGCGCGGTCCGCGCAAATAGGGCGGCAAACCAGGCACCGTACCAAGATGTTCGATTTGTTCGAGATCTGCCTCGGTGTAAAGGGGTTTGATGGCGATTCCCTCGGCGGTTTGCGTCACCAGATTTTCCGGGGCGCCGCCATCAAGCTCTTTGCGCGCACGCGCAATCCATTGTGCAAATGTCGAACTCATAATTCTTGAGAACCTTTCGCCACCCCCGAATCGGCCTCGTCGTTCCCCGCATCCCCTCCGACCCTTTGCGCCAAGGCGGCGGTCATGAATTCGTTGAGATCACCGTCGAGTACCGCCGCAGTGTTGCTCGTTTCGACACCTGTACGCAAATCTTTGACCATCTGATACGGTTGGAGAACGTAAGATCGAATCTGGTGCCCCCAACCAATTTCCGACTTTCCAGCGTTGATCGCCTGCGCCTCTCGTTCCCGTTTACGCAATTCAAGCTCGTATAGGCGGGACCGTAACATGGCCATCGATTCCGCGCGGTTCCGGTGCTGCGACCGATTGGACTGACATTGTACGACGATACCAGTCGGTACGTGGGTAATGCGTACTGCACTATCAGTCTTATTGACATGCTGACCGCCCGCGCCCGACGATCGATAGGTGTCGACGCGAAGATCCTTATCGTTGATTTCGATGTCTATCGTTTCGTCGATTACGGGATAGACCCAAACGCTGGCGAAACTTGTATGGCGCCGGGAACCCGCGTCAAACGGAGAAATTCGCACCAAGCGATGCACTCCGCTTTCGGTCTTGCACCAACCATAGGCGTACGACCCGCTGAGTCGCAAAGTGACCGATTTTAACCCCGCTTCTTCGCCAGGGCTTTCCTCAGTCCAACCCACGCCATATCCTTCGCGCTCGGCCCAACGTACGTACATGCGCGATAGCATTTGTGCCCAGTCTTGGCTCTCGGTACCACCCGCGCCAGCGTGGATTTCGAGATAACAGTCATTGCTGTCGGCCTCGCCGGAGAGAAGACTCTCGAACCGTAGACGGCTAGCCTTCTGAGCAAGAATCCGCAAAGCGTCCAGAGACTCGCGGACCACCTCGTCGTCGCCCTCCACCTCGCCCAATTCGGCCAATGCGACATGGTCAGCGAGATCGCGCTCAAGGTTGCGTAGAGTCGAAAGTGCTTCCTCGAGCCTCGCGCTTTCCCGCATTACAGCTTGGGCCTGCTGAGGGTCGTCCCAAAACGCCGGCTCCTCGGCGCGCGCGGTTAACGAATCGAGGCGACCAACGGCGCGATCCCAGTCAAAGATGCCTCCTCAGCAGAGTCATCGACTGCTCAATATCTTCCGCTAACGCTTCAACCTCAGCACGCATCGGTTCCTCGCAAATAATTCTTGCGCTATCGCGACGGGATTTTATACGCCCTAGTTGCCGAGGAAAAGCAAGTCAATCCGACGTTAGTAGAGGTCGGCCGGTCCGGTTGCAGCGACCGGCGTTGTGCGGTGCGGAACAGTGCCTGGGCGAAAAGCTTCGACGATGACTCGCTCGGTAACGTCGCTCGGCAATAAACCCGAATCCGCGTCGATGCGAACATTCTCGATTCCCTCCGGTACACGGAATGGAATTGCCGGCGTATCAGCCAACGCAAGCCGCATAAATTCCTTGAAGATGGGAACGGCGACCTTCGATCCGCTCTCCTTCCGTCCCAAAGTACGCGGTTGATCAAAGCCAACGAAAACGCCTACAGCAATATCGGGCGAAAAACCGATAAACCACGTATCAATGAAATCGTTTGTGGTGCCGGTCTTACCGCCGAGCGGCTTACCCAGCTCGCGAATTTTGACCCCAGTACCTCGTTTAACGACGCCGGAAAGCATGGTCACCATTTGATAGGCCGTGGCTGAACTAAGAATTTGCTCACGCTCGTCATCGACAACCGGCGGCCGCATATCGAGCCAGCCGGAAGCGCGGCACCCATCGCATGCCCGTTCATCACGCCGATAGATAGTTTGTCCATGACGATCCTGAATGCGCTCAATCAATGTCGGTTCAATCCGTTTGCCACCGTTTACGATCATGGCGTATGCGGCGGTCAGACGCATCAACGTGGTTTCGCCAGCACCCAGTGCCATTGACAATTGTCTTGGTAGCTGATCGACCACGCCCAAGTCCTCTGCGTAGGCGGCGACCTGATCCATCCCCACCGCCCGTGCCAAACGCACGGTCATCAAATTCCGTGATTTCTCGATTCCCAGACGCAAGGTGGAGGGGCCATAAAATTGCGTTGTGTAGTTGGCAGGCTTCCACTTCGGCAAACCTGGTCCCTGATCGATAACAATTGGCGCGTCGTCGATCAGGCTCGCTGGCGTAAATCCGTTGTCAAGCGCGGCGAGGTAAACCAGGGGCTTGAAAGCCGAGCCCGGCTGACGCCACGCCTGGGTTGCACGGTTGAATTGGCTTTGCTCAAATCCGATCCCGCCGACCATCGCCAAAACCCGGCCAGTATGCGGGTTAAGAGCAACCAGTGCGCCGCCAACATCGGGCACCTGGCGCAGTCCGAATGGAGGATCAGCGGAATTCGTGCCTTCGTCGATGGGCAAGGGTTCGACAATGACCACGTCGCCGACAGCCAACACATCGGAACATTTTTTGACCGTCGCCCCCAACCGTTGACGGGGGCGCCATGCACGTGCCCATGCGAGTTCGGCCAAAGCAACCACACCTTTGCCGCCATCGGCGAGAGACAGACGGACCAAATCGTCGCGTACCTCCGTGACCAAAGCCAACTTCCAGGTAGGCAATTTGCTCGGTATCATCGATTCCGTGAGGTGGCTTTGCCAATCGCCCTCAAAACTCGCCAGATTGGCGAGGGCCCCACGCCAGCCATGGCGTCGGTCGTAGGCGATCAATCCGTCGATCAAACTGCGCTCGGCGATGGCTTGCAGTTTTGAATCGAGCGTCGTACGGATCGATAAACCTCCGCCGTAAAGTCCGTCCTCACCGAAATCGTTCAAAATTTTCCGACGGACTTCCTCGGTAAAATAATTGGCGTTCACGAATTCAGTCACACCTCGCCTTCGGACGATGAGCGGATCGACCTTCGCCGCCGCCGCGATTTTCGGGTCTACGAAACCGTTTTCGACCATGCGGTCGATCACCCAATCCCTGCGTGCCTTGGCGGCATCATAATTTCTCAACGGATGGTAGTTGTTCGGTGCCTTTGGCAACGCCGCCAAATATGCCATTTGCGCGAGCGTCAAGTTGTCGAGCGAATCATCGAAATAATTTAGCGCTGCGGAAGCCACACCGTATGAACCAAAACCGAGGTAAATCTCGTTGAGATAAAGCTCTAAAATTCGATCCTTCGACAAGACTCGTTCCATGCGTAACGCGAGAATAGCTTCCTTGGCCTTTCGCTCGACCGAGACTTCACTACTCAGCAAAAAGTTTTTTGCTACTTGCTGTGTAATCGTAGAACCACCCTGTGGCCGTCGATTGCTTCCGCGGTTCATCACATTTCGAGCAACCGCGCGAAGCACGCTAAGTACGTCGACGCCAGGATGTTGGTAGAAATTCTTGTCCTCGGCCGCCAAGAAAGCCTGTTTTAGCCGAGTGGGCATGGCGGACACAGGTATGAAAATGCGATTCTCAACGGCGAATTCGGCCAAAAGGCGGCCATCCCCGGCATGCATCCTAGTCACCACGGGTGGCTCGTAATCGGCAAGTTGCTGATAATCAGGCAGTCCACGACCAAAGAAATAAAAGCCGTACAGGATGCCCCCGCCCGCCAAAACACCAACAACCAAAATAAAGGCCAAGAGAAAAACAAATACTTTCATATAGTCAGCCCACTACTCGCGCCCTACAGAAAACTAGCGTATAGCAATTGGTTCGAATTTTCGACTGGAGCCAATCCGAGCCCGCGTGATCATAACGTCGAAATGTGGCGTGTTAATGGTCAAGTCCGCCCCATACTCGGCAAATGTGTGAAGTATGCCTCGACCGCCCGCACGATCGCACTCATCAATTCCCTACGGTACGCTGGATCCCGGAGCCGGCTCTCGTCGTCGCGATTGGAAAGGTAGCCCATTTCGATCAGTACCGAAGGAACGTCCGGTGACTTTAAGACCTTGAAACCGGCAAACCGATGGGATTTTCGCAACATTCTGGTGCGTTTCTTTAGCTCGGGAATGAGGAATTCATTGGCGAACTCACGCGAAAAATTGGTCGTCTCCCGCTGCGTCAGATCGATCAAGATATTTGCCACATCTTCATCGTAATCCGCTGCGGTTAGATCAACGCCAGCGATGATATCCGCCTTGTTTTCCTTGGCAGCTAATTTCGCGGTCTCCCGATCCGAAGCCTTTTCCGATAACGTATACACTGTGGCACCCGATACATTCCTATTTCCGATCGCGTCGGCATGAAGCGAAATGAATAGATCAGCACCAGCGGAGCGCGCGAGTTCGACTCGATTTCCCAAGCTGCGGAAAATGTCTCGCCGCCGCGTCATAACGACTTCATAACTACCGGTTGCCTTAAGTTGGCGTTCAAGCTCGAGAGCCGCCGACAAGACGATATGCTTTTCATAGTCGCCGCCGACACTTACAGCACCGGGATCCACACCGCCATGCCCGGCATCGATGACCACCACGCGTTTGCTGCCCTTTGGACGGACAAGCTTCGGTTTCGGCGCTTGACCCCGTCGTTTAGATAGGATTGAGCGCGGTGGTACGGTTGGACGGAATGACGCCACGGACACTTCGGCCACATCGATAACCAGGCGGTAGCCAAAATCCGCACTCGGAAGAAGCGTAAAGGCTCTTTCCACCTTCGCCGGAGCCACGAGATCGAGTACAACGCGAAACGTACCAGGTTTGAAAAGCCCGAAACGAAATTTCTGCACGATTCCCGCCCCCGAGGCCAGCGCGCCACTGGGAACCCGCCAATTTACCTCGGGCAAATCAATCACCAAACGGTACGGGTTCGGCAACGTAAATGTCTTAAACTCGACGCCTTCGGTTAAGTCGAGTACGAATCGCGTGGCCTCAGGGTGTACCCCCATGCGAACTCCGGTCACCGTGGGACGCGCCACCGCAACAGCGGGTATCGCAAGAATCAGTATCGCTACAACCGAACGGCTCAGGAGCTGTCTTAACTCGGCGGGCATGGGCTAAACGTACCTCTTTGCCAATTCCTGGCCGAAACTTGCGCACTCTCGCCGACGCCCGCAAAAAACGGCACCCTCCATTTCACCACACACCTCAATCCGCATCCGACAGAGTTAGTCAGCATAGGTCTCCTTAGGCAAGGGACAACACCTTCAAAGCACGAAATCCCGGTCAGTAGCGGTCATTTCGTAAGGTCGGAGCTCGGCACCTAACGTATAGAAAAACATGTTAAAATTCATTGTCGCTAGTGTTAACCCCGATGTATGATCAAGTGGTGATTTTCCACGTAACGTAATCGGTGGCCGAAATCTTGTTCGCTGATGGCGTGCTGAGGTGGTGGGCAAGCGTGTTTGGAATACGATGTCGCGGGATGTGAGCGCTTGGCCACTGGAGTAAATCCTAGTGGCCCGATTGAACGTGGTGGGGAATAGAGGTTTCAGCGAAGTGGCGCCGCGTCTGACTGTCGCGGCAGCGGTAGTTTGGTGCTCCCCAGTTGCCCAGTGCGGCTATCTCGGTGATGGTCATCGAGCGTAAGGGTTAGAGCAGCGCTGCTGCGAGCTTCGCCAACACGGCGTCGTTATTCGCGAAGGTCACCCGTGACCTCGCGTGTCGCCGCGGAGAACAGGATTTTATGACCAAGCGAATGTTGATCGACGCATCGCACCCGGAAGAAACTAGGGTCGTTGTTGTAGACGGTACGCGGCTGGAAGAGTTTGATTTCGAAAGTTCCACTAAGGAACGCCTTAAGGGGAATATTTACCTCGCGAAGGTCACGCGGGTTGAACCATCGCTACAAGCCGCGTTTGTGGATTACGACCGCGAGCGCCATGGCTTTCTCGCCTTTAGCGAAATCCATCCAGACTATTACCAGATTCCGATCGGTGACCGGCAGGAATTACCCTCGGCAGAAGCAAGTGACAACGAGGATGAAGAGATAAACGCCGACGCCGACTCGGTCGGCAGTGAAACCGAAAACGATGCAGACAACGTAGAACTGGTCGGCGGTGACGAAATTGACGAGATCAGCCGCCGCAGTCCTCCCACGAGTCGGCGATACAAAATCCAGGAAGTTATAAAACGTCGGCAAATCATGTTGATACAGGTTGCCAAAGACGAACGGGGATCCAAAGGTGCGGCTTTGACCACCTTCCTGTCCCTCGCTGGGCGATATTGTGTTCTCATGCCCAATACGGCACGGGGTGGTGGCATATCAAGAAAGATTGTCGATGCAGACGACCGGCGGCGTCTTAAGACCGTTTTGAGCGGACTGCCGGTCACCGACGACATGGGCGTCATCCTGCGAACGGCGGGAATGAATCGAACAAAATCCGAGATTCGGCGCGATTTCGATTTTCTCGTACAGCAGTGGGAAACTATCAGAGAATTAACGTTGAATTCCACCGCGCCGACAATGATTCACGAAGAAGGGAATTTGATTAAACGTACGATTCGAGACCTCTACTCAAAGGATGTCGAACAAATTCTTATCGAGGGTGAGACCGGTTATCGCATCGGCAAGGGCTTCATGCGCGCGATGATTCCCAGCCATGCCAAGCGAGTCCAAAAATACGACGACAAAATACCTTTGTTTCAGCGGTATCAGGTGATTGACCAATTGGACGCCATGCACAGCCCTGTTGTCCAGCTCAAGTCGGGTGGTTCGATTGTGATAAGTCCGACAGAAGCCCTGGTGGCTATCGACGTTAATTCCGGACGCGCCACCAAGGAAAGAAATATCGAAGAAACCGCTACGAAGACGAATATCGAGGCGGCCGCCGAAATCGCTCGTCAACTGCGATTGCGCGACCTGGCGGGGCTCATAGTTATCGATTTCATCGACATGGAGGAACCAAAGAATTTGCGCTTTGTAGAAAGGAGTTTCAAGGAAGCCGTTAAGAGCGACCGAGCCCGTATCCAAATTGGTCGTATTACAGCGTTTGGATTGTTGGAACTTTCCCGGCAGCGGTTGCGCCCAAGCTTGCTAGAAGCGAGCAGCCAATTGTGTCCCAATTGCGGCGGAAGCGGACACGTCCGCTCAACCGAATCGACGGCCCTGCATGTATTGCGGCTTATCGAAGAGGAAGCGATTCGCGCTCGCAGCAGTGAACTGACAATTTTCGCACCGACGGAGGTCGCACTATATCTATTGAACGAAAAGCGCCAGACTCTCCATGATATCGAAGAGCCGGATGGACTGCAAGTTCGTGTCCTGTGCGACGACACTTTGGTTCCACCCGATTGTCGATTAGAACGATCGAAGACACACGGTCCTGCCGACACCGCTGTCGCACCCACGGACGAATCGTCGATGTCGGCGACTGAAAAGGACAAGGGCCAGCGAAAACGACGGCGGCGCAGAGCCAAGCCAACCGATTCAGTTCCCACAATTCAGGATGAAAACGCCAAAACGGTGGTTGCTGCAGGAACTGATTCTGAAATTGCAAGCACCGAAGCGGGGGACGAATCACGAAAAAGAAGACGGCGCGGCAAACGCGGTGGCCGTCGTCGTGGTCGCGGCGCAATGGCTAGTGCCGACAGGGCGCCCGATACAGCGGCATTATCAAGTAACGATTCGCAAGCTACAAATAACCTGCCTTCCGAAGCAGCGACCGAAGATGCAGCAACCGAATCTCCTGTCGAAATCATCGATCCACCAGCCACAGCCAAGAAGATGGATGGCCCAACGAGGGTACCCCGACGCAGGCGAACATCACCAGAAGCAAAAACAAAGCAAAGGAAACCCGTCGCTAAGAAGCCGTCTCGGCGGAAGAAATCCGCCAGTAATAAAACGTCCCCTTCCGTTGCATCGGCCGTGGGCGATTCGGCCGTTGATAGTTCAGTTCTCGAACAGAAGGCAAGCGTCCCCGAAACGGCTAACCCACCCGTGGAGACAATTCCGACTTCTCAACCTATCCCGGAACAAGTGTCGGAGACCGCCGCGCTCAGCCAGCTTGACGCGGAGGTCAATCATGGAAAGAAAAAAAAGCCACCCCGCCGATCACGTCAGTCCAAGGGTACGACAAGGGCTAAGCGTGCGCAGCGTACTGGCGGCAAATCCAAGAACGACATTTCCAGTCAATCAGAACGTGATGATAGCAAAACCTCCTCGAAACCCGGCGGAGTTCCGATAGAGTCGATTGGCGATATTGCATCAACGGAACCTCAGGCGCCACTAGCACGAATCGCGGCGGAGAATCCGGCCAAAAATAGTGAGGAGTCAAATGTCGTAAAATCCCAGCGCGCGCCACGGCGCGGCTGGTGGCAACGCTTGGGCGAATAAAGTTCCTTAGATCTAACGGTTCCATTCGCGCAAGCGTTTGGTTGCCTCGACCATCTCTTCCGTCGCTCCTGCAAATGAAAATCGTACGAAAGAATTCCCGCGTTTCGGATCAAAATCAATTCCTGGCGTCGAGGCGACTCCGGTGTCAGCCAGCATGGCGCGACAACATGACTGACTGTCTTCGGTTAATCCTGAAACATCCGCATACAAATAAAAGGCACCGTCCGCCGGTGCAAAGGTATCGATACCCGCCTGGGGAAGATTGTTGAGCAAAATTTGACGGTTGCGCGCGTATCGCGCGACGTTCGTATCCAATTCCTCGTCGCTTTCCAGCGCCATGACGGCCGCGAGCTGCGCCAAGGTAGGCGGTGAAATGAAAAGATTCTGCGCTAAACGTTCAATTGGCCGCAACAGATCGTTCGGCAAAACCATCCAACCGATGCGCCAACCGGTCATAGAAAAATACTTCGAAAAGCTGTTAACGACAACGGCATTAGGGTCATACGCTATCGCCGTCGCGGCTGATTCAGAAAAAGCAATTCGATGGTAGATTTCATCGGAAATTAAACGAATTTTCCGTTCCCGACAAAACTCGGTCAAAGCTGCGAATCGATTCCCCGTGAGCATCGTCCCCGTCGGATTGGCCGGACTAGCGATAATCAATCCTTGAAGGTTGGATTCGGCGATTTGTTCGATCTCCGGCTGATAACGATTTTCGGCCCCAACCCAAAGGTCGACACAGGTGATCCCCAGGGCCGACAGAATATTGCGGTATGCCGGGTAACCGGGAGTGGCCACGCCGACCCGATCGCCGGGATCAAAAACAGCAAGAAAGGCAAGCACAAAGGCCCCAGAAGCGCCGATCGTAACAACGACCTGCTCCGGCGCAATCGAAACACGGTAATGATCGCCATAATAGTTGGCGATCGCCCGGCGAAGTTCGGGCAGTCCTAGCGTGTCAGTATATCCTAACACGCCATCTGCCAAACCATTGCGGGCAGCTTCCAGGGCCTTTCGGGGGGCTGGCGTCGAGGGTTGCCCGACTTCAAGGTGGAGCACATCCTTGCCCTTTAGCCGGCGAGCATTCGCCGCCTTCATGACTTCCATAACCAAAAAAGGGGCAATCTCGCCGCGCCGCGCGATCTTTAGAGCCATGCCGTCAAATCCCGGCCATCGCGCTAGAATTGCGACGCCGTAGCCATACCGAATCCACGTTGATCACTAACGAACGCGCATGTTCCCGACTGTCGACGCGCACCCTTGGGACAATAGATCGCGTTCACCCGACCTATTTGTCCAGTTTTCAGGAGATTCTGACCGCGTCCGGTAAGCGCATCCAGCACGTCCAAACTTTCTGACGATTCATGGACCACGACGTCGGGAATACCGCCGTGGTAAATTCGTGGTGCTGCAACCGCATTTTCCAACGGCATGTCATCAATCAAAGCCCGCGCCATAATCTGCGCGATCGCCGCAGGTGCGCTCGCGCCACCGCTAGCTGCGCCGACGAAATAGGTATCGCCGACATTATGATTTGCGATGATAAGGGGACTGAGTGACGTCACTGCGCCTTTTTTCGGGGCGGCGGCTAGGACAATGCCGGTACCTGGCGCGATTCGGCCGATTCCAAACAAATTGTTCAACGTAACGTTACAGGCAACGGACGATCCATCGCCGTCGACAACAGCAAAACCTATGCCGCTGGGGTTTTCTCGATGCTCCTTGAATTCCGGGGCCAGATCGGTGGTTGGAACATGGCGTCGGGGCTGGTAACTCATCATCTCCTTGGTCGCCGCCTCACGATCGAACAACCCGGCCTTTTCCAGATTCTGCATTAAACCCTTTTCGGCGTAACCGGCACGCATGAGGGAAGTGCGTAGGGAGGCCTCTGCCACCAGATGAGGCCGCTCGTCGATGTCCGCATTCTTGTATCGGTTGTCAGCGATCAACATCGACCACATCGAGAGGGTCGACAAACCACCCACCGACCATCCGAATTCTGTCGAAGGCCCGGGAATCGTATGCACTCTCATGTACTCATCTTGAAGGCTAGTATTCGCCGTTTTTCGCCATTGCGGCCGGAAATCGCGCAAATCGTCTTCGCTGAGCGTTCCTCCGACCGCCCGCGCGGCAGACACCAAAGTCTTAGCGAGATTGCCGGAATAGAATTCGCCTGGTCCCTTACCGCGAATTTGCGACAGGGTAATGGCCAAATCCCATTGTATGAGTTGATCGCCTTCAAGTTTAGGTGAACCGTCTCGACGGGCGAATACGCGCTTCATACCAGGATCGTCCAAAAGCGCGCTTCCCACAAGCGCAAGGTCCCGGGCCAAAGCCCGCGACACCGGAAAACCCAACCGCGCCAAGCGTTCGGCGCCTCCGACCAACTGCCGCCACGGTATCCGTCCGTAACGTGCGTGCAAAGCGAACATGCCGTGAATCGCCGTGGGAACCGCGCTCGGTCGGTCCACCGGCGATCCGTCTTGCGTCCCCGGGAGCGCCGGAAACTCAAGGGCCTCGGCCACACGCTCACTTTCGTCGAATACGACACACGCGCCGCCCCCACCGAGTGACGCGGCGGAAGGGTAGGTCACCGCCGCAGTGAAAAATAACGCAACCATGGCGTCGGCGGCGCTACCCCCACTCGCCAATATTTCGCGCGCGGCCAATACCGCGCGGGGTTCATCGCTCGCCACCCCGCCGAAAAATCCCTCAACGGCCTCGAATCCGATGGCGGGCCTCTCGGAATCACAGCCGCTTAAAATCGATGCCACCAAACAGCCACAAACCGCCAATTGACGAGGCCATCGGTGCGTCCTACGTTGGCAATTATTCATGCAATTCAGAATCGTTGATCAAATCATGTCTCGCCGTGTCGGAGTAATTTTGCTCGTGGCGGCATTCCTTGCCGCCGGAACGCCCGCATCCGCCGCCGGTATCTCGTTTATTCGCGACGCGGAAATCGAAAATACCATTCGCGCCTATGCCACGCCACTCTTCGCCGCCGCCGGACTGGAGGAAAGTGCGGTTCGTGTCTATATCGTAAGAGACCGAGCCCTCAACGCGTTTGTCGCGGGTGGCATGAACCTGTTCGTAAACACCGGTTTGTTGATGGCAAGCAAGAGCGCCAATCAGCTCATCGGCGTTATCGCTCACGAAACCGGGCACATCGCGGGCGGACATCTGGCGCGCACCCAAGATGCCTTGCGCGGTGCCTCAGCGGCAACCATTCTCGCCACAGTCCTGGGCGCGGCGGCTGTCGTCGCCGGCGCACCCGATGCCGGACTGGCTATCATAGGTGGTGGACAAAAACTTGCCCAAAGCGCGGTGCTGAAGTATAGCCGCGTCCAGGAGCAAGCGGCCGACCAGTTTGCCCTGAGTGTGCTCGACCGCACCGGCCAATCAGCGCAAGGGCTGGCTGAGTTCTTCGGTGTACTTGGCGACCAAGAAGCGCTGCTCGCCACCAGTCAGGATCCATACGTACGCACGCATCCGTTGACTCGTGAACGTATTCGCGCTGTCGAGGAACATGTCCGCCACTCACCCCATTCGGCCAAACCCGACGCGCCGATCTTCTCGGATATGCACCGCCGAATGGTGGCAAAACTACGCGGATTTATTGATCCGCCGGCACGAACCTTTGACCGGTATCCACAGAGTGATACTAGCATCGAGGCCCGATACGCGCGCGCCGTGGCCCATTATCGAGTTCCCGATATCGAACCTGCGTTGGCCGAGAGCGATTCACTAATCCGTGACGAACCGAACAATCCATATTTCCACGAGCTCAAGGGGCAAATCCTGTTTGAGAACGGGCGCATCGTCGAGGCCGCCGCTGCATATGGCCTCGCTGTCGAACGTCTGCCGTCCTCGGCCCTTTTGCGCATTGGACTAGCCCATCCGTTAATCGAAACCGGCCTTCCCGAGAACATCGAATGTGCCATCGGGCACCTTGAGAAGGCCGTGCAAACCGAGCCGAAAAATGCTCGAGCCTGGCGCCTGCTCAGCATCGCGTACGGACGCAATGACCAGCTCGGTCTTTCTACCCTCGCCTCTGCCGAGAATGCCATGCTGACGGGGCGTTTCGCCGATGCAGAACAAATGGCTAAACGGGCAGCGAAGCTACTTCCGGAAGGATCCCCGGGCTGGTTGCAAGCGGAAGACTTGGCTCGGACGGCAAAACGCACGTTGGAAAAAAGAGGGAAATAGCTGCACCCCGGCCAACTGAGGAATGTCGGGAATATAAATATCGTTCGTTGACCACCAATTGGACACTTTGGTCGAGGTCCCGTTCAGTCAGGCCCCAAACCGGACTTAGAGAAACCAATTGAAATGCCTAATTTTGCGAGTACGGAGTGATTAGATAACAGAGATCTCATCTTCGACAACGATTCGCGCGTTGCTCGTAGCATGATCGAATACGCTGTATCCAGCCTGACCGTCGACGGTCGTATCGAGCCCGGTATCGCTAAACCCGCCAGCCCCAAGATCAATGTCTAGGGTATCAAAATTATCCCCCGTGACGACCAACGTGTTTACGGCCTGAAACTGAGCATTGTCGGGCTTTAAGTTTGCCCCTTCGGTCACGCCGATCACATTGCTGACATCGAGTGCAAGTGTATTCCCACCAAATCCGCTCAAAAATATTTCTTCGATTCCGCTTATCGCGTTTCTCGGAACGTCCACTGTTAAATCAAGGTCAAACGCCCCTTCCATTTGGAAACGATCACTCCCACTGCCGCCGGCCACGCGCATAAAATCGGCGTTGAGAACCGTCAGCTGATCGTCACCAGCGCCACCGCGCAACACGTCTGCGCCACCGTTACCCGCCATGATATCGTTCCCGCCACCGCCGACGAACACCTCCGCCGCAGCGGTCCCCACGAAGAAATTGTTATTACCGTCGCCGAGAAAATCGACGGTATTCGTAAAATCGCGGCCATATATGACGTAACTCTGTCCCTCACCATCGGCAACAAGGTCCGCGAATGGCGCGCCGACGATGAGGTCGTCAAACCCGTCTCCATTCACGTCTCCGGCGCCACTCACCGAAAATCCTGATTGATCTCCGTTGTCAATGCCGTTCAACACCAAGCCGCCTACGCCGTCGGCGACATCGGAGAGATTGACTGCCATCCCGTCGTCCTTACCGAATACAAGGTAAGTTTCACCGGCGGATACGGCGTTTGGATCGCCTAACCGTGCACCGATGATGAGATCGTCCATGCCATCGCCGTTCACGTCCCCGGCGCCGTTTACCGAAGATCCCGATAAATCGCCACCGTCAATGCTGTTCAAAATAAAACCGCCGTCGTTCGCGTCCAAGGCGATCTCGGTTAAGTCTACTGTGTCGGTGTCGTCCGAGCCAAAAACCACGTAGGTTTCACCCCTGCTATACTCAGCATACGTTGGCCCATTCGCGTCTCCCGCGCCAATTATGAGGTCGTCGAAACCGTCGCCGTTGATATCGCCGGCGCCGCTCACGGAAACGCCAGAATAGTCATATGGATCGATGCCGTTGATGGCGAAACCGCCGTCGCCTTCGAGCACCTCGGATAGATCCACCGGATCTCCGTTCGCCTTGCCGAACACCACATAACTCTGGCCGGCATCGGGAATGTTGGCGGGTGCGGTGAAGCCATCGAGCTCAATGACACGAGGTCCCGACTCGGTTGGCGGCGCCGGACCGAACTGCACGAACTCGGCGCGGAAAAAATTCGCGCTGACCTATTGATCAACGTTAGCGACAACATTAAGAATATTTTGATCTGCACTGAATTGAGCGTCCGGATCCTAGAGCTGGGCGTTCTCGCCCGGGTGAATGTCGTTGTCGTCTCCGACCGGAACCACAAAATCAAACAACACGATATCGAATTCGCCGCTCAAGTCGTTAAACGCGTACAGGGTAAACTGGCTAAAGCCACGCTGATTGGCGTCGCGGCCCACCGAATGATCATCGTGCGCGGCACCAAGGTGGTAGCTTTGGATGATCACATCCTGGGTGGTCGCAAAATCGACAAAATGGATGAATCCTTGCGGCTGATTGTCTAGAAAAATGGTTTCGTTGCCAATTGTGTTGCCTCCGAATATTCCAACACTGCCGAAGCCGCCCAGGGTCACGCTGGCGTCCACAATATTTAGGCCATTGCTGATGTCCCAGGCATCGTTTGTCACCCCTTCGACCCCGATGTCGAAAGGCGTGAGCGCAACGGGATCCGCCAGGCGGGCGCCAATGATGACATCGGACAGGCCATCACCATTCACGTCGCCGGCAGCGCTCACCGCGCGTCCTGACTGGTCACCCTGGTTGATCCCTGTAATTCGGAAACCATCGGCCGGAGTCAAAGCCGCGAGATTAACGACCGGGTCGAAACCAGCGGCCTTGCCGAAAACCACATAGCTCTCGCCGGTATTGCTGGTCCCGTTGGGATCAGCGCTGTAGTCACCGACGATGACGTCGTCGAAACCATCGCCATTGACGTCGCCCGCGCTACTTACCGATATTCCCGATCGGTCGCCGTCGTTGATGCCTTTGATCACAAATCCCTCGGCACCAGTGCCGTTGACGATGTCCGACAATTCGATCGACGATGCCGGCCCATCCGGGAGATCATTGACCGTGAACGCCACGGTCTGCTGGAAGGGTGGGTTGGCGCCGTCGTTAACCCCAAGTTGGAGGTTTACAGATGCAGTGCCGTTGCCGTTGTCGGCGAATCCCGGGGGAAGTGCCTCGAAATCGATCGGCCCCGTCAACCCAATTTGGTTGCCATTTACCGCGAAGAATCCGTTTGTCGGGTCGTTGAGTAGCGCAAAGGTAAAATTGTTAACGGGATCGGGATCTTGGGCGCCCAAGGTCGCCACGAACGGACTGTCCTCGTTGAACATGGTTTGCGAAACCAAAATACCGGTTGGCGAATTGGCGTTCAGTGCCGGCTCGACGGTGATGGTCACGGTCGCGAAGTCGGTACCTCCCTGACCATCCGAAACCAGGTACTGGAATCCCGCAGTCTCCAAAAAACCCGGTGCCGGAAGGAATCCAATGGTGCTACCAAATAACTGGACCACGCCGTTGACCGCATTGCCCACGTTGACGACCGCCAAATTGTCGCCGTCGAACTCGACATCGTTCGCCAACAGCGCCGCTGCTGCGAAGGTGACCGGTGTGTTCTGAAACACCATTCCGGCGTAGTCGAACGCGAGGGGTGCATTATTGGTACCGTCGAGGAACAGGCTTCGGTCGTTAAACTGAATTTCCTCGATATTGGTAATCGTGTCCGTGCCTTCGTTGCCGTCCGCCGGCTCCTGGTCGCTGATGGTCCCCGTCCCGGGATTGAACGCGAAGTCACGGATATTGCCGAAGAACCCGGCCACATCCCGCCCGGCGCCGCCGTTCAGCACGTCGTTGCCGGCGGCGCCACGCAAGCTGTCGTCGCCGGGACCGCCAAACAGCATATTGTTGGCCGCGTTACCCATGATCTGGTCATTGCTGGAGCCAGCGATGACATTTTCGATGTTCATCAAAATGTCGTTGCCGATGGCCGGATCACCCGATGCCATCCCGGTGGTCAAATTCACGTTGATCGGCTGGGTGGCACTGGCGTAGCTCACGGTGTCGATGCCGGTGCCGCCGTCCAAGCCATCGTTACCTTCGCCCTGGCCACCTATCAGTAGATCGTTGCCGGCGCCGCCCAGCAGGATATCGTTGCCCGGATCACCGGCCACCGTATCATTGCCACCGCCCCCGGAAACCGTGTCGTTACCGGTACCACCGGACAGTGAATCGTTGCCTTCTCCACCGGCCACGGAATCGTTGTCTGCCCCGCCATTGCCGACGTCGTCGCCGGCACCGGCTTGTACGGTGTCGTCGCCCCCGCCGCCATCGAGCGCGTCGTTATCGGCGCCGCCGACAAGGAAATCATTGCCTGTTCCGCCGAGTATGCTGTCGTCGCCTCCCCCACCACCGAGGTTGTCTGGGCCCGATCCACCGACGAGGTTGTCATTTCCATCGCCGCCCGAAAGGCTATCGGCCCCATCGCCGCCAAATAGGTTATCGGCGCCAATGCCACCGCTCAGCGAGTCGGGTCCAGTGCCACCGTCTAGGTTGTCGTTTCCATCGCCACCGTCCAAGGAATCACCACCGGCACCACCAAATAAATTGTCACCTCCGGCACCGCCAAAAATGGTGTCGTTCCCGGTACCACCGTCAATAGTATCTCCACCAGCGCCGCCACTAATGTTGTCGCTGCCGCCACCCCCCGAGATAGAATCGCTGCCCCCACCGCCGGCAAGAAAATCACTGCCACCGCCGCCGAAAACAAAATCATTGCCAGCACCACCACCGATCGAATCACTCC
>JAAXGF010000053.1 GCA_012267605.1 Alphaproteobacteria bacterium
CAAGTATATAATTCCCTATCGAAAGGGAAGGATCGACTGTAACGATCATGTCGATCGCCGGATGGGAGCCAACCCAACGAGAACGTACGCGAGCGACGTTTCGCACGCCTACAACATCCTTGGCCGTACGAATTAGCATTTCCGGCTCGACTGCGAACTTATCTACAAGTGCGGGAAGCGCACGTTTGAAAAGCCCGTAAGCCAAGTACATCACAGGCACAGCAATGGCCAATGTGCATATCGAGTCTAACCAAGGATATCCTCTTGCTGATAACTGCCACCCTCCGATGACGGCGACCGTTGTCAGTACGTCACCGAACGTATGATTCGCATCAGCGTACAAGATGTCCGATTTCAGCCGACCTGCCCAGTAACGCTGCCACAAGGCAATCACGATGTTGGTCGCGAGGACCGCCAACATTACGGCCAACATCCAGGTTTCTTCGGCAATCTGAACGTCATCCCGTCGGATTGCGTGCAGCGCAAGTTCGACCGCAAGAAAGGCCAAGAGTGTGGCGAGTCCAAATACTGCCAGCGTTTCGAATTTTCGATGACCATATGGGTGTTCGCGATCGGCTGGCTGGCTCGACACCTTCACGACACCCCAGGCGATCATGTTGTTCAAGACGTCGGTAAGAGAATGAACTGCGTCTCCGAGGATCGCGAGCGAGCCAGTAGAAATCCCGACAACGAATTTGCCGAGCAGAACCAATACGTTTGCTGCTCCCTCAGCGAGGATAACGCGCTGTATTTGGCGATCCCGATTAGAGCGGTCGTCCATTTAATCCGCGATTCCTCAATTGACAGTGCGAGACCAACGTGGCGCTCGGTCGGAGACAAATTTGGCCAAATCTCTGTTTAAGATGAATACGAGATTAATCGTACAGATCTCGATTTGATAGCGCCGTCGCATTCCATCAAGTCTAGTGCGGACTCGAAAAAGATTTGCAACGCGTAACCAAAGGCACGCTCGTCTGCCTATGACGATGGTTGGAATGTCGATACAGGTTTCATTTCGCAGGGAATTCGAGGCAGTTCGTCCGCTGTTAGCGTTTCCTTTTCCAATAACTTCTGAGCCCCTTCCTTGAGCGAATCACGATGCCGGTTGAGGATATCGCTCGCTCGAAAGCATCCCGCACGAGTTGGCGCATGGCACAATCGATTTCTCGCGCAGTTTCCTCGCTGTACCATCGTCGGCTACCCAGCATTCCTTCGGGCGCTCCGAGCAAGGGCGCGGGCGCGGGCTCGCTGTCATAAGTCATTTCTCCGAGGCCGGTATCCATACCGTATCGTGCGACGATACTGCGTGCGATTTCGGTGGCTTTACTCAAGTCGTCAGCCGCGCCAGTCGACAATTCGCCGAATACAATCATTTCTGCCGCTCGGCCACCAAGTAGAACCGCCATCTTGTTTGTAAGCTCGTCTAGCGTCATCTCGTCTAGCGTCATCAAGAACCGATCTTCTGTCGGTCGCTGAATGGTATAGCCGAGCGCTCCTATCCCGCGTGGAATTTCTGACACCTTATGGACGTTATCGGTTCCTGGCAGGGCCATGGCGACGAGCGCGTGTCTCATCTCGTGATGTGCGACGACTTCGCGCTCATGGGGATTGAGCAAGCGGTTCTTTTTTTCAAGCCCGGCGATAATGCGCTCGATCGCCTCCGTGAAATCTTCCATCATGACCGAATCTCCGCCGCGGCGGGTCGCCAGTAATGCGGCTTCGTTGACGAGATTCGCGAGATCCGCTCCGGTAAATCCTGACGTCAACGCGGCGATTGTCTGGGTATTTGCATCGTCGGCCAGATGAATCTTCTTCACGTGCACGTTGAGTATTTGAATGCGACCGATCTTGTCCGGCCGGTCGACCAGAATTTGACGGTCGAAACGCCCGGCACGCAGCAGCGCCGGGTCGAGTATTTCCGGCCGATTTGTTGCCGAGAGCAAGACCATTCCTTCCTTGGTGGGATCAAAGCCGTCGAGCTCGACCAGAAGCTGGTTCAACGTTTGCTCCTTTTCGTCATGTCCACCCAATCCAGGAAAGGCACCCCGCGCGCGGCCAAGGGCGTCAAGCTCATCGATGAAAATAATACAGGGTGCCATTCGGCGCGCTTGATTGAATAGGTCGCGTACTCTGGCGGCGCCGACACCGACGAACATCTCGACAAACTCGGATCCGCTGATCGAAAAAAATGGAACGCCCGCTTTGCCGGCTACAGCCCGGGCAAGCAGAGTTTTGCCAGTACCCGGAGGCCCAACGAGCAGAACACCCTTCGGAATGTGAGCGCCGAGTCGCCCGTATGCACGCGGATCGCGCAGGAACGCGACAACTTCCTCTAGTTCGGCCTTGGCCTCGTCAACGCCTGCAACGTCCTTGAAACCAACCTGAGTATCGCTCTCGACGTAAACCTTCGTTTTGCTTTTTCCGACCGACATCACGCCACCGCCGAGACCTTGCCTCTCCGCGACATGGCGGATTACGAACATCCAAATACCGAAAAAAATGAGCATGGGAAGAACCCAGGACAGGACATTTTTGACAAAGGTTTCCTCGGTTCCGCCTATGACGGTAACGTCATATTTCGCCAGTTCCCTTGCCAGATCGGTCTCGATTCGGACGGTGGAAAAAATTGTCCCCTTGTTGGAAAGCCCATCTTTCAGCACGCCCTGTATGTGCCGTTCCGTCACCAGAATTTCGGTGATTCTTCCCTCGCGAAGGTAGGTCTCGAATGTACTGTAGGGGATCACTTCGATCCGCTGGACGTTCTGCCACCACATTTGTACCAACAGTACGCAGAGGATGGCGAACACCACGTACCAGACGTTTATATGAACCTTTCGTTCCATGTCCGATCCGTAACTGCCCAGGTCTGATC
>JAAXGF010000022.1 GCA_012267605.1 Alphaproteobacteria bacterium
GATCAGACCTGGGCAGTTACCGTTCGTCACTTTATATGAAAGATAGTCGGCACCGCCTTGGAGAAGCAACCGACCTGCATCTTGGTCGGGAACGTCGTCAATCAGTATCCTGGCTTTCCGATCGTGTAGTTCGCCGGAGAATCGGCGGAGTTCGTCCGCTTTTATGGTCGCGGTCTCAGTAACGTCTTGGTAGCCCACGCTAACGATAGGGATTTGACAGGCTCGCAAATCGACTTTTATCGGCTGCAGTCCGTCCAACTTCAGAATCAGCGATAGAAAAAATTTCTTCAACTTATTAATGATCGTGAGCAATCGGAAACCCAACCCGCGTGATGGAACCCTGGCGATACGAAGAATCAGTGAATTCGCCGTGAATTCCTTTACCGGGCGGCAAATTTCAAAGTATCGGGAACAAAACGACTTCGTATTTATCGTCGAAAAGTTAACGTCGATAATAAGCGCGCCTTGGTCCGTCGCACCACGCCGTTGCGCGTGTTCAGCGGCGAGCCGAAGCTTCAAACAATCGACTTCGGCCGCGATTTCCGCCGGGTCGGCGCCGATTTGGCCGAGCCGTTCGATTTCCGTGAGGGTCTCTTGACTGAACCGCAAGATTGCAAAGGGTGCCTCCGTTCGCGTGCTGGTGACGACCTTGTTTGGATGAACTTCCGACGTGGCCAGAGTTGCCCGCGACCAGGCTTTCAAATCATTTCTAATACGATTGGTTTCCTCGTCGATTCGCGCCGTAATTAGCGCCATTGGATCATCGGACTCCGCGGCTTCGCTAGCCGAAACCTTGAGCACGCGGGTTTCGGCGGCAATTTCCGCTAGTCCCGGATCCAAATTTTCGCCGAGAATTTTTTCTTGAATTTCGTACTCGATCGCCTTTGCTTTCGCCGTCGCATTCTGTGAATCGGCATTCGCGAAGCAAATGACGAATCCGAGTCCGCGGCGGTCGTAGACATCCTGCCCAGAAATGTGAGATTGGATGACTCGGTCGGCAATAAGGATCACTTTGGCCGATTGTTGTTCCCATTCGTCGCCCAACTGCTCCTTGATGGATTCCAGGCCAACCATTTGCAAGTGACTGGCAACGATTTTGCCGTCATTGTCGCTGGCGAGACCTGACAATTTGGCGTGAATCGCACCTGACGTACCAGATGAAATCTCGAAGTTCGGCCGAGGCTGTTGGGGCGTCGCGGGCGTTGTCGGCCGTGCTCCGCCCCTGGCAGGCGTCGCTACCTTCGCCGGTGGTGTATCCGATGTTTCGGTGGGCCGGCTGGTGACCCGTTCCAGGCGTTGCCGCAGGCGTTCTTCATCGGCGGCAGGTGCTGGGCCGGGCGATGCGTTGGGGCCCCTCAAATAGTGAACGGCAAGCCAAATGCCGGAGGCGATCGCCACCCCCACCAGTAAAATTAGTACGATCTCAATCACTCAGCGAGGTCTCCCCTGATCAAGGCCATGGCGACCGACGAGCTTTGGGTTCGGGGTGCATGGAATCTTCGAACCCGTGCCTTATCGCCGGTATACCTGCCTGGCGCGTCTTGCCACGATGCCTGCCTATTCATCGGCACGTATAAAGATTTACTGCTGAGATAGATTTCTCGTTAACGGTGGGCAATCGGGGACCAAATTCGTCGAACCGTACAAACTAAATTGGCAAGGGTGAGGGTGTGGCGGAGATCCTTGCCCACCTCTGTGGTCGTCGACGTTTATTGTTTCGGCACGCGGGATTCGCGGTCGAGTAGGGCGCGTTTGCGCTCGACGCCCCAGTGATAGCCGCCGATGCTACCGTCACCCCTTACCACTCGGTGGCAAGGAATGAGGACCGACACTGGATTTTTGGCGCAGGCTTGGGCGACGGCGCGGACGGCGCGGGCATCGCCAAGAGTTCGTGCGATTTCGCCGTAACTCCGGGTTTCGCCGGGTGGAATTTCGCGCAGTGCCGCCCACACCCGACGCTGAAATGTGGTGCCAGCGACGTCAAGAGGAACGTCGATTGTGTTGGTCTGACTCTTGAGATAGCGCTTAATTTGCGTCGTCCATCTCGAGAGGGCGCGATCGCGACTGGGCCGCGCGTCGGGAAAATTTTGTTTGAGTTCCGCGATCAGCGTGTCATCTCTGTCGCCGAGATAAAGGGCTCGCACACCACGCGCCGACGCCGCGACCAGGAGTCGACCAACTGGTGATTCGACGATCATGTAACCGACGTCCCCAGCATCCACATCACCATATTCCTTATAGCGGGCACCGTTGTTATCCATGTCTGCCAGGCCGTTGTCGCCGCCCACAGCTTTAGGCGAAGTTTTTGGCGTCCTGTCGCTTTTGCGTTCGACGTAAGCATCGGTGGCGGTAAGTAGGTTCGTTGGCGGCCGACCGCAGCCGTCACCGAGAGGGCAGTATCGGTAGGCCCACCGCCGCAGCGTCTGGGCGCCGTTACCGGGATTCGACTCAACGACTGGGATACCCGATGGGCCGGGGTTTAGCCGCACCAGTCCCCATCCCCGTAATACGTTGATTCGCCGCATCACCCCTTCCCTGCGTAGGTGCAATGCAGTCGCTAGAATCCCTGGGGTATATCGCTGGGAGGACAAGCGGCACACCAACTCTCGAAGGACTTCGTCGCCCAGCAATGCGGCCAACCGGTCGATCTCCATGGGGACGCATTGGGGGCATGGCTCTTCGGCGCGCGACGACAATGTGGCGAGACAGCAGACAACGACAACAATAACGCACTGATTCAGTGATAGATTTACTCGCCCGGACCATGCGCTTGGTTGGACCTGCGACCGCTGGGCGATTGCTTTCGTAAGGTGAAACATCACGCTTTCAATAAACACGTGTGTTCTATTTCCCTGGAAATATCTGATCCCGAGCGGATGATGTCCCTTCGCGGCTGTATAAGCCCCAACCGATTCAGCGCTTGACGCTGCACGCGTCTTCGTTCGTACACCACTCGCGGGCGAATTTGCGCATTCGGACGCGGGCAAACTCGGTTGCCGGGCGGATCATGATGATTCCATTCTTATAAGTGTGGGTGACCAAACCCATTTCGTCCAACAGGCGCATGCCGTCGAAAAATCGGTTCTTCGGTATACCAGTGCCCATGGCCAACGCGTCCAACGACCAGTTGGTAAACGGGACGCGACAGACGATGGCACGCAGGACAGGGTCGGCGTTGACGCGAAACAGCATCTCGAAGTCCCGCGCCCAGGTGCCCATTTCCTCAATTGTGATCGCCAACGGATCCGCCGCCGTCTCGGATTTCAGCTTCTTGCTCTTTTCCTTTGCGCCCGCTGGGTTCACAACAAGAAAAGCGGCGAGGGCAAAAGCGACGAATGCAATTGTCAAAATAGACACGGATTTCATTAGGTAGGCCATATAATCCCAACCATGAAATCAACGATTTTCACGCTCCAGCGAAAACTGGCCGGTTGTTGATTAAAATGGGGTAACATCAGGCCAATGACTATAGAATTGCTGGGACCCCGGTTCAACAAAACCGTTTGCCAATTTGGGTTGGCCGCAGAGTGATTCGTCGTTGCCTAACCGGTGGCTCGGGGGCGGAGTGGCGACCACCGCGCGCTTGCAACCCCACCCCAATTTCCTTACCTTCCGAAGAGATTTCCCATATGGGGCCAATTGCTCCAACGACGTCTTTCGACATCACGCGCCCGTAGCTCAGCTGGATAGAGCACCAGACTACGAATCTGGGGGTCGGGAGTTCGAATCTCTCCGGGCGCGCCACTTTTTTCGCTGATTCCAATTCGCTACCTTTGCACAGATCGCAGGCCTAGGCAAGCCCCGGGGGAACATAAAAAGGGGCTTAGTCACGCAGACGATTTGATTGGATAAAAAAAGAGGCGGCTCGGAGGGAACCGAAACCCGGTGAACTCACCGAATAAGGAAACCCCAGAGCGACCGCCAATGGCCGTAAGTAATTTGCAAAATCACTTCTACGGCCAGCGGCGGCGCGTGTCAACGGTAAAACGCCGTTGGACGGTCCCTCCCCGTCGCCCTTTTTCCCGATAGCACAGACAGCGTGACCTCCCTCACGGAGGGTCAAGATGACGCAATCATTGCGCCGCGGCCGCGCCAGCGACGCCAACCTCGCCGCTTCGATGGCGGCCGAATGCTTTCAAGGACTGCCGGACGGCTACAGCCAGTACGATCTCGTTCACCTGGTCGAAAACAACGGCAAGGAGATCGGAGTGGGTCCGGCGGCGATGGCCCACTACAGGTTTCTTGTTATCCGCTGGACACAGGACAGGGACTGGCGCGAACCGGGCGAAAGGCCGGTCGTATTCCTGCGGGTCGACAGGACCGCCGAAGAGCGGAGCCTTTCCGAAGCGCGGGTCCGGCAGCTCGAATACGAACTCAACGAGGCCGGGCTGCTCACCTGGACCGACAGGGGCGACTACCATCGAAGCGGAACGCGGGATGCCCAAGGCCGCATCCTCTTCGCCAACGGCGTGGACCTCTCCCCCGGGGCCGTCATGCTGCCGAAGCTGCTTGAGATCGACGCCAGGCGGCGGGGGGAACTCAAGGAACGGGCCGGATTGCGGGCGCGGATATCCAGGCTCAAGGGCTACGTCAAGCCCCGGCTCGCCCGCGCCATCGAGGACGGACTGGCCGATCCCGACAACGCCGGATGGCGGAACGGGGTCAAGCTGCTTTCCATCCGGACCAGAGCCAAAACGCCCCTGGAGCGGCTGAAAGACGTCGCCGGACAATTGAGCAGTCTGGAGGACACATTGAACGGGTTCGTCAATACGGACGCCCACGACAAGGAAAACCACGGCGCCGGGTGTGGAAAAGCCCGGAAAACTTGTGGGCGGACCCGAAAAGCTACCGACGCGCCGGCAGAAAACTACCGACCCATATATACTACAAGAGATTCTAAAACCGATAAATCGGTTACTAGTACCCAGCCCTGTGAGCAAAGTACCGCTTCCAGCGGAAAGACGGACGCGCCCTGCGGCGCGAAGTCATCTCTCGAAACGGTTGACGGCAGGAAAAAAACGGATGCGAAAGGGCGCGGCGGAACCGCCAGGCGCATGAGCAGCTCCGATAGCGTGTGCGATGGACCGGAGCCGACCGGCGGGCCTGCGTCCAGCCCCCAAGGACGGGCCATGGCGGCGGGAAGAAGGCCCGATACCCGGAGGCAGGTATCTGGAACGAAGACGTGACGGGCTGCAAGTTGCCAGAGAGGCTTTCGGCGGCGCCACGGCCAACGATCCGGGCTTGACGCCCAGACGCCCCCCGAAGAGCGGATTGGAGAAGCCGGATACGGGAACGCGGGATGTTTGGCCAGTTCC